>JBGPBD010000015.1:0-8363 GCA_041481045.1 Bathyarchaeia archaeon
CGAAGGATGAACTGGAACAAATATTGCGGTTCCATCCACTTTTTCCCGTGTTAGTCCTTCAACGTAGATTCTATACTTGCCGCGGTCTATTTTCGATATTTTTCCCTCGAATCCTTTGTGATCTCCGCGCATTATGCGAACGGTATCACCACTTCTGACCGGAAGCGTTCTCACTCCGCGTGATGCTTGCAGCTCAGCAGATAGAGGCGCAGCAAACATCTTATAGCGTATGTGATCTGGCGCTTGATAGAGCATTCTTCTCTGTTTCGTTGGTTTCGTCGTTCGTTTCAATGTCTGCAATTCTCATCCTCCTGCTATACAATTATGCTGGCTGCACTTGCTATTCTCGGCCATCTTTCGGCAGCTTCTTTTGCCACTGGTCCGCGGATTTCTGAACCTTTCATCTCTCCTTCAGGAGTGATTATTACGGCTGCGTTGTCTTCGAACTGAACCCGAACACCGTCAACCCTTCTGTAGGGTCTCCTCTGTCTCACGATGACTCCCTGAAAGATCTTCTTCCGCATGTCAGGTGTTCCTCGTCTGACAGAAAGCGTAATCTTGTCGCCCACCGAACCAGATGGGTACCGTCGCAGTCTTCCTTTGTAACCCATAACCTGTACCAGTCGCAATATTCTGGCGCCTGTGTTGTCAGTGCACCTTAACATCGAACCAGGCACTAGTCCTCTTGCGACCTTTGGTCCATGTCCAACCATCCCCTTTGCGCTTGAAGCTCTCTGCTTTGCTTTTGCCGCCATCTCAGCTCTCCCCTGTTTTTTCAACGACAACAAATGACACGGTCTTGCTTATGGGGCGACATTCCGCTATCGTCACGTGGTCTCCTTCTTTCGTCTCTATGCATGGAGGACTGTGAGATGGAATACGACTGTGTCTCCTTTCATACTTCATAAATCTTGAAACATAGTGAAGATAGTCACGTTCAACAACAACCGTCTTATCCATCCTTGCCGTGACCACGACGCCTTGCAGCACGTGACCTCGAATTGAAAGATCTCCGTGGAAAGGACAATTTCTGTCTTCACAAGTCTTCTTAGGCTTCTTAAAAGCAAGCGACATTACCATAATCTCCTGATGTTCTTCTTGAGGCGGTCTTCAGGTCTTCCGGTCAACAGCTTGCCATCAACCTCAACAGTTGTTCCATCAGCAAAGCAGAAATGAAAAACAGCCGAGCTTTTCGCTATAATCTTTCTTTCGCCTTCATTTAGAATCGTGAAGGTGTTCCTGGTTTCACTTACCACTTTGCCAGATATTCCTACGTAGTCTGGATGGGCACTCTTGGAGACTTTTGCCTTGGTTCCGATGAATTCGTGGCGAACTATTTCAGGAGTCACCTTCATTTCTTTTTCTCCTTCTTCTTCTCCTGTCTCTTCGTTTTAACCAGCCCAAGCTTGCGCTCTGTCTCTATCGTCAGAATTCGTGCGACCGTCTTGCGCAGTTCCTTAATTCTGGCTGGATTCTCAACATTACCACCAGCTTTGACCATAGTTTTCAGCCTGAGAAGCTCCGTCCTAAACTCGCCAAGTCTTCTTGTCCTCTCCTCAGAGGGCATGTCTCGTATTTCCTTGACGCGCAGTATTGGCATTTACCCAGGCGCCTCCTTTTTCTCATCAGTGCTTGCTTCTTGGGGTGGAGCTTCAACCTTACCCTCAGTTGGCTCCTCATCTGGATGCAAAGCCTCAGCAATCTTGATCCTGTCAGGAAACTGTGCGTCCGGAGGCATTATTCTGACTCTTACACCGAACATTCCCGGCTTAAGCTGAACGTGAACCTCGGCTTTCCGCGTGTATTTCAGTGGAGGCTCGCCGCACTTTGGCAGGTACCCAGACTTAAACTTCTCGTATCTTGCTCTTTCCGTTCTCAACTTGCCACTTATGATTATTTCAGCACCAAGAGCTCCAGCTTCAATAACCTGGTTCAGAGCCCAAAATCCAGCACGTCTAAAGTGCACACCTCTCTGCAAGGCTGAACCAAGCTTTGACGCGACAACATAAGCGTTCAATTCGGGGATCTCAATTTCAGAAACGGAAATCTGCGGGTTCGCAACATGAAACTTCTCTTCCAAAATAGCCGCAAGCTCTCTTATTGTTTCCCCACCGCGTCCTATGACCAGACCAGGTCTCATCGCGTAAATCACTATGTGAGTGCCCAATGGAGTCTTTGATATGGTCACACCGCCATATCCTGCCCTCTCAAGCTTGTTTTGAAGGAACTCATCAATCTCCGTCCTCTTTATTGACTCAGTCACGAAATGCTTGACGACGGACATTATGCTTCTTCCCCTGTCTCGGGTTTCTCTTCCAAAGCTATTTCAACGTGACTTAGAATCTCAAAACTCGGCGTCGCTCTTCCCTGCGCTCTCGGCGTGAATCGCTTCATCTTCATCCCTTGAGAAACAGATGCATGAATGATGCGAAGTCTATCAATATCTAGGCCTTTGTTCTCCGCATTGGCCTCTGCTCCCTCAAGCAGTTTAAGAATGTACTTTGACGTCTTGACCGGATATCTGCCTGCAAACGCCTTCTCGAGCCCATGGCGATGCCCAAGCTTTTTTGTGTATCTCTTATATGGAACCGGCGTCTTCTTGGCCATCACGTCCTTAAGATACTGTTTTGCTTTCGGTAGCATCATTCCTTTTATTGTTCTGCAAACTTCTCGTGCCGACTTATGGGATACTCTAATCTCCCGTGCACTTGCTTTCACGGTTTTTTCCGGATCCAGTTCTTCCGGTGTTATTGAGTATCCCCATTTTGGCACTTTGTACTCTCTCCAACTGTGCAATTCAACAGCAACATGGCGATTTATATGGCTTTCCTTCACTGCAAATGCTTTCAGACTGGTTTGCAGTTCCAAACAGCCCTAAACCCACGCTGCCCTTCTGCAGAGCTCTAAGATAGGTGGAAACGATTTCTATGATCTTACGGCAGTTGAAGCGGTTCAAGTATGTGTCTTTTTAACGATTGCTGATGGCAATGAGTCTATCTAGGAGTGTTCTTAATCTAAAAAACTGTTCAAGCTTTAGCTTGCGTCTTCACGATGTGTTTATGTTCAACCTTCGGGGTTAGTATTCAAAGCTGAAGGCCAAGATGGTAGAATAATGCCTGAGACAGAACATATAACGATGCTTCATGGCGCCGGTGGCTCAGTCATGCATAGTTTGATCAAAGACTACGTCGTAAGATATTTCGGCGGCTTAGGCAGTGCTGAGGTTCCTCTTGAAGCAATGGATGATGCGGCTGTGGTAGGAGACGTGGCTTTGAAGAGTGATTCCCATGTTGTTAGGCCTATTTTCTTTCCTGGCGGTGATATCGGGCGGCTGGCAGTATCAGGTACGGTGAATGATATTGCGGCTATAGGTGCTGAACCGTATGCTTTGGCATGTGGTTTTATCTTGGAAGAGGGCTTGCTGCTGTCAGATTTTGAAAGGATTCTTGCCAGCATGCGATGCACGTGTGAAGAGGCCGGTGTTAGCATCGTTACCGGAGACACCAAGGTTGTTGAAAAGGGGTGCTTAGGTGGGTGCGTAATAAACACCTCAGGGATTGGTAGAAGAACGCTCGCTCTGGAGAAGAATCTTAAAGTCGTTAGGTGTTATAGAACCAATTTCAAGACGAGGTGGGTCCTCGACTCAAACCTCAGGGTTACAGACAAGATAATCTTGTCAGGAACGATCGGAGATCATGGATTAGCTGTGTTGTCCGCTCAAGAAGGATTACGCTTTGGAAGTGAGATAAGATCTGATGTTCAACCTTTGAACCGTCTAGTGCAGCGGTTGCTTGGAAAGGTTGGGGGAATAGTTACGATGAAAGATCCAACAAGGGGCGGTTTAGCTGATGCTCTGAACGAGATTAGCGAAAAATCAAATGTTGGAATATTGATTCATGAAGACAAAATTCCAGTTAGAGAGGATGTGAGAGCGGCTTGTGAAATGCTGGGGTTGGACCCGTTTGAAGTCGGGAACGAAGGAAAAATGATAATAGGTGCAATAAGTGAAAAGGCTGAGAACATTCTGAAACTTCTGAGGGAAACCAAAAGCGGGAAAAAAGCACAAATCATCGGCGAAGCAACCACAGACTTCAAAGGTGTTGCCATGCAGACATCTGTAGGAGGCAAAAGAATAATAGCCAGACCATTAGGGGACCCAGTTCCCAGAATCTGTTAGGCCACGCCACTCTGGCACTGTAGCATTGTCTAATGTGGTAGATGTCAATCATGAGGAATGAGCTGCTTCAGACGAGATCTTTGAGACTCTTGGCTCTCGTAACTTATGCGCGTGAATGAGGGCTGTTGAGAAAGGAAAAAGCGGGGATCTTACTTCTCAGTTATTCCGAGTGCCCCGCCTACTATTCCTGGGATTAAGCCTATGAATAAGCGCCGGCAGTGAGGAATATACTGATAATTGAGAAGACCAGCACAAGTATACCTCCGACAACTTCTTTCCAGACATATGAACTAGAATAGCACCGACTACCACTAAGATAGCCAAGACTAGTCCAATACTACCAAAGGTTTCTACAACGGCTGCAGCCAGATTTGGTCCGATTCCGATTCCTGGCAGAGTTCCCATCTGTCCAATCAGAGAAGCCGCGGCCCAAGAGAAGTATTGCGACTATTGCGTTGATGGTTCCGGCTATGAGGGATACGACAAATCCCGCTGTGGCCCTTCGAACTTATTTGACTTCTGTCGATATTTCCCACCTTTCCTATAGGTCAATATCTTCTGAATATAATTCGTTTCAGATTTGATTTCACGCTCTGGTTATGGTTTCAAGCTTAAGCGCACATAAAAAGTGTGAGACTCTATGTTTGCCCAGTCATGGTGCAACTCCAGTATCATTCTGGCTGTTTTGCCCATATTCTACATGTCCCTTCGCTGCTCACCATGCATGCCCCTACTGGCTTCTGTGGGGTGCAGTCTTTCATGAACAGGGGACATTCTGTGGGCTTGATTCTGCCAATTACCACCAAGTGACATCGGCAACCATGCTTCGAGTCAACGCCTCCTTCAACCTTTACGCCATGTTTCATATGAGCATCATATGCTTCGTATTCTTGCTTTAGGTTGAATTTTGAAGAACCTATATTTCCAAGCCCACGCCATCTGCCATCCACGGTTTCGAAAGCCTCCTCCATGATTTTTCGTGCCTTGGGATTTCCTTCACCATGTACAGCACGCGTATACTCGTTTTCCAACGACGGCTCATGCTTGTTCAGCTGTTTCAGAATCATGTAAATGCTGATTAGGACGTCCAAAGGCTCGAAGCCGGCAACCACGACTGGCATGTGGTACTGGTTTGGGAATATCTCATAAGGTTTTAGCCCGATAATCGTGCTGACGTGGCCTGGCGCTATGAAGCCGTCTAGCCTTAGATCCTTCATTTCAACAAGCAATTTCATGGCTGGCGGTATCATGCGATGAGAAATCAGGAAGCTGATGTTTCTGGAGGGTTTGTTCAATATCTCGACGGCAGTGGACGGAGAGGTTGTTTCAAAACCCACAGCGAAAAAGACAAAGTCTTTCTCCCGTTCTTTCCATGCCATTTTGACAGCATCGCTTACGCCATAAACGACGCGAACGTCGGCTCCTTCAGCTTTCGCGTCTAGCAGGGACATTTTCGATCCTGGAACTCGGAGAAGATCGCCGAAGCAGGTGACAACGACCCCGTTCAAGGCCAGTTGTACGGCCTCGTCTATTTCTGAAGCAGGCACTATGCACACTGGACACCCAGGTCCAGCTATTACTTCCACGTTGTTAGGTAAAAAACTGCGCAGGCCATAATGAGCAATAGTCCATTCATGGGTGCCGCAGACATGGCATATCTTAACCATCTTGGTGTTCCCTTTTGCAAGCCGCCTAATCATGCTCGCAGCACGTTTTGCCAAATCTGGATCCCTGAACCTCAGTTTCTGGGCCATCTCAATTCGCCTTAACCGTCGTTCCCATTGCGAGTTTCCACTTCAAGTATCTGGTTCCACAATTGTATAGTCTCCTGCGCTTCTTTTTCATCCAAGACTTGGATGGCATAGCCCGCATGCACCAGAACATAATCACCAACTTTGGCATCTACAAGCGTCACGTTAATCTCTCTCAGAACTCCTTCGCCAAAATCAACACGCGCAGTATTCTTCTCAACACTTACGACTTTTGCTGGAATGGCTATACACATCTTTATCAGTGTAAATAGGCGAAAACACGCGGCAATAAATCAGTTATGGTCTAAGACTGAAAAACTCCACCCACCGCGGCTTGACCAAAGGATATGCCACCATCGCCTGGAGGAACAGCCTCATGAACCAGAAACTTCAAACCGGCAGCTTCCACGGCTCTTTGCATCAACGAAGTCAAAATCTGATTGCATGCAGCTCCGCCCGAAAAGCCGATTGTCTTGACTTGGTTTTCCAATGCTTTTTCAACAGCCAGCTCAGCTAGTCCCCTGGAAAGATATGAATGCACAAAGTAAGCTAAATCCGACCTTGAACACTTGCATCTGTTTTCAAATAGCTCACGCAACATTTGCGTAGTTTTCAATTCATTAGTCTCTATTATTGGTTCTAGCTTCAGGACATCCCTGCCTCTCGTCGCAGCTGATTCGAGCTTCATCGCTGGCTCGCCTTCATACGTGCGCTCGTAGCATATGTCCAGAATGGCTGAAGCGGCATCTAACACTCTCCCGCAGCTCGTCGTCCGCTTAATGTTGCCCTTTCCTCGTAGTTGCTCAAGAATTAACTGTATCTCTTGCATTCCATGCGGGAAATGTTGTTTGTGATTCATAAGCCATTGCTCGACGTCAATTTTCCCGTCCAGTATTCCTGCAGCCATCCTCAGCGGATAACGAGTTGCCAAGTCTCCACCCAAAAGTGGCTGTTCTTCCAAATGTGCGACGCGTCTGAAGCCGGCTGATTCTCTCGTGCAGAGTAATATTTCGCCGCCCCACGCTTCGCCATCTGTGCCGTATCCGTATCCATCGCAACATACGCCAATCACTTCTTTGGCATCATGTTCAATCATTAACGCGGCGATGTGTGCATGGTGATGTTGAACTTGGATTAGTGGCCAACCGTTTTCTTCTGCCAGCTCATGGCCAAGCCTTGTGGTTGTGAATTTCGGATGCAGATCACATGCAACGGCTTCGATCTTGCTGTTTGTTAGGTGAATGAGATGTCTTGTAGCCTCTTCCAAGAACGTTTCTGCCTCAACGTTTTCCACGTCTCCGATGTGTTGAGATACGAAAGCCTTGTCTTCAACTAGCACACATGAGGTATTGTTGAGTTCTCCGCCCAAGCCGACTATACAGCGTTTAGCGTTTTCTTTAAGCCTCACTGGTGCAGGTGCATAGCCCCGTGAGCGTCTAATAAAAACCGGTCTATTTCTATGCATGCGGATTACTGAGTCATCACATCTGTAGGCTATTTGTCGGTTGTGAAACAAGAAGTAATCAACAACATCACCAAGCGTTTTCAAAGCTTCTTCATTGTCTTTTGTGATTGGCTGGTCTGCCGGGTTTGCGCTTGTCATCACGAATGCTGGATCGCTCACCTCGTCAAAAAGCATGTAGTGCAAGCCCGTATATGGTAGCATCACACCGATATTATGCAGATTTGGAGCAATCAAATCTGAAAGAAAGTAGGTCTTGTTTTTACTTAACAACACTATTGGGCGGGCATAGGAATTAAGGAGTTGCCCTTCTTCTCTGCTCACCTGTGCAAATGTACCTATGGCGTCCAGGTTTCGCGCCATAATCGCGAATGGTTTTTGGCTTCTGTGTTTGGACACTCTGAGTCTGATCAGCGGTCCTTCCTGAATCGTTGATGCCGCTAGGTGAAAGCCGCCATATCCCTTTATTGCCAATACGTTGCCGTCTGAAAGAAGTTTGCCTGCTTGCCGAATAGGGTCTTTGTGTCTGAGCAGTTTGCCTTCCGAGTTCGTCAAATATGTCCTTGGACCGCATTTTGGGCAAGCTATTGTTTGTGCGTGGAAGCGCCTGTTCATGGGATCGGTATATTCGCCCTCGCAGAAGCTGCACATTGGAAAGTCTTTCATGGTGGTGTTGTCGCGGTCGTATGGTAGTTTCTCGATTGTTGTGAATCTCGGACCGCAGTTTGTGCATGTAATGAAGAAGTAGTTATGTCTTCGGTTCTTGGGGTTTCTTAGTTCTCTCAGGCAGTCGCTGCATGTTGCTATGTCTGGCGGTATGGTTGATCCGGAAAGCTCAGCTTCATCCGAGCTTTTGTGAATCATGAATTCCTTGTACTTGCCTTCTCCATGGAGCTTCGCCGTTGTGACTTCATAAATCTGTGCAAGAGGAGGTTTCTTCTTTTTCAAGTCTTGTAGAAAACCCCTGATTCCA
>JBGPBD010000016.1:0-8352 GCA_041481045.1 Bathyarchaeia archaeon
AGCCAACGTCAACAGCGAAACGCTCCATTTGTGAACGAAGCATCTCTCCAGCTTCCGAAGGCTTCTGAACCTCAGTTTCGACATCCAGTTTCACTTGTACTTCCCTGGCCAGCTCAGCGCTTTCGAAAACAAAAGAATCATAACCACTCTCCTTCAGATGCTTGATTATTTCAGCAACCTCATCTGTAACCTTCCCTGCTTGGATATTTGCAAGGTTTTTGGCCGCTACCTGAGGCTTTCGAGGAAACAGACTTTTCCCCACGAGTTTGTTCTCTTCATCGAAAGCGAGTATTCCAAATGAGCATTCAACGATCGTGGCCCTCATCAGTCCACCTCAACATCACCACTATTCCTAAACCTTATCTTATTAAACGATCGCTGCGAACAAGCGTCCAGCACCTCTCACGCAGCAGGGCTCAGGCTCAAACTGCATTCCACGAGCAGGAACGCGTCCGAACAATGAAATGCTATTTATAAATAAACACACAATATGCATCATGACACAGGAAGAGGGCACTTAGGTGGTCAATTTGCCTATCCCTGATAGAATCTTCAATGGTGGGTGATTTGAGGTCCAGTTCCTTAGCCATAAGCTTGGCACGTCTAGAGCTTGACAATCCGACGATGTTGGCTTCCGGCATCTTGGGCTACTCTGCCGAAACCTTTGAAAGCATCATTGAAGGTGGAGCGGCAGCCGTTGTCACAAAATCAATTGGTAAAGAACCGCGGAGAGGTTATGCTAACCCAACAATCGTTCAGGCAGACTTTGGCCTAATCAACGCCATGGGACTTCCGAACCCTGGTATAGATGATTTCGTGAGTGAAATCCGCAGGACCAAGACCGCTCTGAAGGTTCCATTGATCGTTAGTGTTTACGGCTACTCAGAAGACGAGTATGCATTGGTAGCCAAGAAAGCTGCAAATGCTGGGGCTGACGCAGTTGAGCTTAACGTTTCTTGCCCCCACGTTAAGGAAACAGGATCAGAGATCGGGCAGAATCCAAAGATCTTGGCCGCAGTTGTTAGAGAGGTTAAGGCCACTGTTAGCAAGCCAGTCATTGTCAAGCTGTCTCCAAACGTCACAAACATCACGGATCTCGCCGAAACCGCGGCAAAAGCCGGAGCAGATGCTCTGACGGTCATAAACACCGTGAAGGCCATGGCCATAGACACGGAAACAGCCATGCCAATACTCAGTAACAAGGTAGGAGGGCTTTCGGGCCCTGCTGTGAAGCCCATAGCGCTTAGATCCGTCTACGACATTTTTGAACGAGTCAAGGTCCCAATCATAGGCTGCGGAGGCATAACTACCTGGCGCGACGCAGCCGAATTTCTCCTCGCCGGCGCTTCTGCAGTTCAGATCGGCACTGCAATTGCAATGAAAGGCCCAACTGTATTCAAGACAATTACGCAGGGATTGCATGCTTATATGAAAAGAAAGAGCTTCGCGAATGTGACCGAGATCGTCGGCCTAGCGCACAAAAAGTGACAGAACTTCGTTTACACCCACACGGCACCAGTCAGACTCGGTTTCTGGTTTCTACCAAATCTTAAATCCGCAGAATGCTATGGTTCCCTTGTCAGTGGGGGACAATGGTCGAGGAACGGTTTCTGACGCAAAGTGGTCATAGACTATCTGATTATAGCATCCCCGATAACAAGTTGAGAACCACACGTATTCTAACTGTAGCAACTGAGAGCTCAACTGTGAAGACTTTTACTTTCGAAGACAAAAGATGTGCGACGGCTGAGCCTGGCCAATTCCTGATGCTTTGGATCCCTGGTGTTGACGAGATTCCCTTAAGCATATCAGATGCTGGAGAAGATGGGATAATCGCAGTAGCTGTCAAGAAGGTTGGCTCAGCAACAAAGGCCTTGCATGAGATGAAGAGTGGAGAGCTTATAGGCATACGCGGACCATTCGGTAACTCGTTCACTGTCAAGCAAGGCAAAGTGTTGATGGTGGGCGGGGGGACAGGTGTGGCTCCCTTGCTGTTCTTGGCTAGAAGATTGGTGGCGAAAAATGCAAGGGTTGTACTTGTGCTTGGTGCAAAAACAGAGGAGGAATTGCTTTTCATTGATAGGCTGAAGCGGGTTTGCTCAGGCGGGAATCTTGTGGCGACAACCGAGGATGGCAGTTATGGAATGAAATGCTTGGCTACATCTCCTCTGGAAGAAATGATGACTAAGGAGAGGTATGACATGATGTATGCCTGTGGTCCCGAGCAAATGATAAGGAAGGCTTTCGATCTTGCTGAAGCGCATGCAATCAGTGTGGAAGCAAGTCTAGAACGACTGATGCGGTGTGCAATTGGCCTATGCGGAAGCTGTGTAATAGGAAAATATCGTGTCTGCCGAGACGGTCCAGTTTTCGCAACGGAGAGACTACGAGAGGTCAAGAATGAACTTGGGGTATCAAAGCGGGATTTTGACGGTAGGAAGATATCCATATAGCCTACGTCAGCTGCTCTTTTCAACGAACGATCCTTTTCATCGCTCTCTTGAACTTCATTGGCTAGGAGAAGCAAAAGGCATTTCATGCTAAACGCGATCATTCGTATTATTGTGATTTACATGGTCAAGCTGACGTTCTATGGCGGAGTAGGCGAAATAGGCGGCAACAAAATCCTCGTGGAGGATGAAGGAACAAGAGTGTTTTTTGATTTTGGCCAATCCTTCGGCTTTGGTGCAAGCTACTTTACTGGCTGGCTGGAGCCTAGAACCGTCAATGGGTTGGGAGACTATTTTGAGTTTGGCTTATTGCCTAACGTCAAAGGTCTATACTCAAAGAAACTTCTGGCAACCACTGGTTTGACCTACGTGAAACCCAAGTTTGATGCTGTTTTTCTGTCACACGCCCATTTTGATCATATAAATCATATTCAGTTTCTGGACCCTGAGATTCCGATCTATCTTGGCGTGGGCGCAAGACTGTTTCTACAGTGCATAGAGGAGACAGGCGGCTTCTGCAGGTATGGAGAACATCGGTATCGAACATTTCGCACGGGGGACAAGATCAGGGTTGGCGACGTCGTTGTTGAGCCTGTCCACGTTGATCATTCCATTCCTGCAGCATACGGATTTCTGATTCACACTTCTGATGGCACAATCGTGTATACTGGTGACCTGAGGGTGCATGGTCCCAGACGGGATATGACTGAAGAGTTTGTGGAGAGAGCAAGTGATTGTGAGCCTGTGGCGTTGATCTGCGAGGGCACTAGAATGGTGGAGACAGAGCGTAGACAGAACTATTCTGAGCAGCAGGTCAAATCTTTAAGCAGGAAGATCGTGTCTCCAACAAACAAAGCAGTGTTTGTTACGCATTACAGTCGAGACTTGGATAGGTTCAGAAGCTTCTATGATGTGGCCAAGAACTGCGGAAGAAGCATTGTGGTTTCTCCCAAAACCGCCCACGTGTTAAGCAAGCTCATAGATGATGCACATCTCAGTTTTCCCGATCCTTTGAAAGACGACAGCATCTTGGTTTATTACAGGCGGAAAAAGTCTGGGAAGTTTGATGAGAAAGACTACTACATCTGGGAAAGAGCCTTCATGGACAAGATGGTGACACACGACTATGTGAGAAAAAACCAACGAAAATTGATTATGGATTTGGATTTCTACCAGTTCACGGAGCTCATTGACATCCAGCCAGAAACAGGCGGCCATTTCATTCACAGCATGAGTGAACCATTCAGCGAAGAGGACATTGAAGACGATGTGATGCACAACTGGCTGGATCATTTCAGCATGCAGTTCCATCAGCTGCACGCTTCGGGGCATTTGAACAGAGACCAACTAGTGGCCCTAATCAAGCAGATCAAGCCGAAGAAGATCTTCCCAGTGCACACGGAAAATCCGGAACTGTTCAAGGAAATAGGTAGCCACGTTCAGATACTTCAACGTGGACAAAAATGTGCGTTGCAATAGTGCGTGCTACGACGCGTGGCATGCTCTGTTTTGCCTAATGTCAACCTAAGCCTTATATGTCTAGCAAGAACAGCGAAACACTGAGCAACGATCAGTCGTTGTAGGAGACATTGAAAGCATGATCAAGGATCTGGCGGCCTTTTACTCTAAGAATGCGCTTAACATGAAACGTTCTGAAATAAGGGAGCTGTTGAAATTCACTCGTCAACCTGACATAATCTCATTTGCTGGCGGGCTTCCTGGTCCAGAAACATTCCCGGTGAAAGACCTAGAAGACATTGCATGCCGGGTGCTGCGCGATAAAGGCGCACAGGCCTTGCAGTATGGACCGACTGAAGGGGAAACACCGTTCAGAGAGGAAATTGCGAAGTGGCTCAGCCGCGAGAAGACCAGTATTAAACCAGCGAATGTTCTTATAACCGCTGGTTCGCAACAGGGTTTAGATATCGTTTCAAGGGTGTTCCTAGACCCAAAAGACATCGTTATAGTGGAATTGCCGTCCTACATCGGAGGTCTACAGGCGTTCACAGCGTACAGAGCAAAGATGATCGGTGTGCCGCAAGATCATGATGGCATGAGAATGGACGATTTGGAGAAAATACTGGCGAGGCTAGCCAAGGGGGGAAAGAAGCCAAAATTCATCTACGTGGTTCCAGATTTCCAAAATCCTTCCGGCGTAACCATGTCGCTTGAAAGGCGTGATAGGCTTCTGCAGCTGGCATATCAGTACGAGGTTCCGATCGTTGAAGATAGTCCGTATAGAGACCTGCGATACAAAGGAAGAGCAGTTCCGGGCATATACGGCTTGGACAATCAAAACCAAGTTATCGTGTTGGGCACTTTTTCTAAGCTGCTGGCGCCTGGTTTGAGGCTTGCTTGGATAGTAGCTCCAGTTGAATGGATGGACCGCATGGTAGTGGCCAAACAGAGCATGGATTTGTGTTCCCCAAGCTACACTCAACTTATGGCTGCTGAATACTTGAAACGAGGACTGTTGCCAAAACAAGTGGAAAACATCTGCAAAGTATACGGTAGAAAACTGGAAGTCATGTTGGAAGCCCTCAGAAGATACATGCCTAAAGGCGTCGAATGGTCCAAACCCGAGGGCGGACTGTTTCTGTGGGTCAAACTGCCGAGAAAGATGAGTGCTAATGATCTCTTTCCCAAAGCTATCGAAAACAAAGTAGCCTACGTCGTAGGCTCAGCTTTTCACTGTAACGGCAAAGGACAGAACACCATGAGGCTCAACTTCTCTTTTCCATCAGAACAGCAAATAGACGAAGGAATACAACGGCTGGCTAAAATGATCAGAGAAAACATGTAGCGCAATCTACTTGGAAGCTATCGTGGTCCAGTCGCTTGAGTTCAAAGGTGGAGAGAAAGATGATGTTGCGCATTCAGCTGGAACTCTATTGGTTGACCTGGTACCTTGAAGAATGAGAAATTCTCTTAAGAATGCGTGCATATGCAATAGGCGGCTTTGGAAGAAGTTTGATGGGTTCAGAGATTCTAATCAAAGCGCGAAACTTGACCAAGAAGTATGATGATCTCTTAGCGGTAAGCAGCATAGACTTTGAGGTTTTCAGAGGTGAGTGCTGTGGTTTTCTCGGCCCCAATGGCGCAGGAAAAACAACGACTATTAAGATGATCCAGTGTGTTCTGCCTTTGTCGTCTGGCAGTTTGACCGTATCCGGGTTGGATGTCTCCCAAGAGCAGAGGGAGATCAAGAAGATGATAGGTGTTGCGTCGCAAGAGGACAACCTTGATCCAGACTTTTCAGTAATGCACAATCTGCTGGTCTATGCTCGTTATTTTGACATCCCAAGGCCCGAAGCTGTGAAGCGTTCTAACGAACTGCTCAAATTTTTTCAGCTTGAAGAAAAGCGTAATGTCATTATTGATCAGCTGTCTGCTGGCATGAAGCGCCGTTTGATATTGGCTAGAGCGTTGATCAACGAACCCCAGATACTTCTGCTGGATGAGCCTACGACTGGCCTTGACCCGCAGGCGCGGCATCTAGTTTGGGATAGAATTCGAAACTTGGAAAAACGAGGGGTCACCATCATTCTGACTACGCACTATATGGACGAGGCAGCTGAGCTCTGCGACCGAACATTAATAATGGATAACGGCAAAATAATCGAAGAGGGCAATCCGGTCGAACTAATTAGGAAACATGTGGGCGAAGACGTTTTAGAAGTTGAGTATGATGATGGAGTGATGAAGGATCTGAAGGAAAAGTTGCCAGAGGCTCGGTTTGAAGTTGTAGGTGACAGAATTCGCGTGTTCACTGCGCAGCCCCACGGGGCCTTCGAAAGCTTCATTAGAGATTTCCCCACGAAAGGTGCGACCATTCGAAACGCAAATCTCGAAGACGTTTTCTTGAAGCTAACTGGGAGGCAGCTCAGAGAATGAAAACTTCAGACAGTGTTGCCAAGAGATTCAGCCTTCCTCAATTGACCTATCGTGTTTGGAAGGTGTGGCAGCGAGATTGGGACGTTTTCATGAAGACCTATAAAGTGAACTTTTTTCCGCCTTTGCTTGAACCGATCTTGTACCTGATCGCCTTGGGATTGGGTTTAGGCGCACTACTCAAAAGTGTTCAGGGCATGCCCTACATCAACTTCATAGCGCCATCGCTGATAGCTATCTCGATGATGAACAGCTCGTTCTTCGAATGCACCTACGGCTCCTTTGTCCGCATGTATTATCAGAAGACTTTCGACGCTATTATCGCCACGCCCGTAAGCATCGAAGAGGTCATAGCTGGAGAATTGGTTTGGGGAGCCACTCGAAGCCTGATCAGTTCCAGCATAGTGCTAGGGGTCGTCGCAGCGTTCGGCCTAGTAACAAGCCCGCTCTTCCTGCTTATCCCCCTTGTTTCCTTCTTTTCTGGTTTGATGTTTGCATCGATAGCAATGTGCTTTACATCTCTGGCGCCTAACATAGACTTCTTCAACTATCCTGCCTTTCTGCTGATAACGCCTATGTTCCTGTTGAGCGGGACATTCTTTCCGTTGGCTACCCTGCCTGACTTCGTACAGATCATTGCAAAAGCGTTTCTGCCCCTCACACATGCGGTGACCTTGACGAGAGGATTAATCTCAGGCAACTTGGAATCTTCAATGATAATCAGTGTCGTCTGGATCGCTGCAGTCACACCCGTTTTCTTCATCTTAAGCATTAATCTGATGAAAAGAAAACTCGTTAAATAACATGCTTAGGCGTTCGCTGTTTTCAACATGCGGCGCGCGCGTAATTCCAAAAGGTTATATGTTGCTGATGCTACTTTGGGGTATTTGCGGGTGCAATGTGATGCAAGGTGACCGCCAAATTCAAGACTAATTCCGAAACAAGCCTGACAACAGACTATCGCCCGCTTGAACTTGAAACAGAAATACGCCAATTCTGGGAAAAGAACAAAACTCAGCAGAAACTGATGGATTTTAGAGAGAAGGACAATATTGGCGTCTTGGGTTATGTTGAAGGTCCCCCTACGCTCAACGGCATACCACACGTTGGTCATGCACGTGGCAGAGTGATGAAGGACCTTCGCTACCGTTGGAAGACGATGCAGGGCTACTACATGCCTTTCTGGGCTGGATGGGACTGTCAAGGTTTGCCTGTTGAGCTTGAAGTTGAGAAGCTCTTAGGTGTCAAGAACAAGCGGGAACTTCTGGAAAGAGTGGGTGAAGAACGGTTCATACAGGAATGCAAGAAGGCCATTTTGAAGTATCATCGAGAATGGGTTGAAGCTGACAAGAAACTTGGAGTTTTCATGAACCAAGAAAAGGCCTACTGGACCTTTCATGACAGCTACATCGAAAGAGAATGGCAATACCTTAAGCGTGCTTGGGACCAAGGCCTGCTCGAAGAAGGCCACTACGTTGTGGCTTACTGTCCAGGCTGCCAAACAAGCCTCAGTAACGCCGAAGTGGGCTACGAAGACTCATACAAGATGGTAGAAGATCCAAGCCTATACTTCAAATTCAAAGTAACCAACAGCGAAAACGAGTATTTCCTAGTCTGGACAACAATGCCATTCACGCTCGTAACCGACACGATGCTTGCCGTGCACCCCGAAGCTGAATATGTTAAGGTCAAGCTCAACGGCGAAAAGTGGATCATGGCGAAGCAACGCGTCGAACCAGTAATGCAAGAGCTAGGGATAGAAAAATACGAAATAACTGAAACAGTTTCTGGCAGAAGCCTAGAGCGCACGAAATACGATTATCCCTTCGCAGATCTGGTTCCGAAGCAGTTGGAACTGGAAGGGGAGCATGAACTCGTACACAAAGTTATACTTGAAGACTTTGTGGACGTTAACACTGCAACGGGCGTCGTGCACCAGTCTCCTGGAAACGGTGAAGAGGACTTCTTTGCTGCACAGAAACGTAAGATCCCCATATTCGCTCCATTCGAC
>JBGPBD010000017.1:0-8261 GCA_041481045.1 Bathyarchaeia archaeon
CAAGGATGATTCCTCTAACGTGAACGAGCTGTCCTTTGCTCATTGCAGGTAAGAGAACCTCTTCCTGCCTTGCATAGGACCCATAGAAGCGCAGCCAACCCTCGTCTAGGATGCGTCTTCCGTTGAGGTAGAAATGGTAGCCGTTGACATCTATCCGAGCCGTAACGCGCTGTATTTTCGCTGGCTCAGCAAAGACCGCCATGAATCTTCGAACAATGAGATCCCAGATCTTTCTTTCAGAACTATTCAGTGATGTTTTCGGCATCTCTCCTGTCGGGTAAATAGCAGGGTGCGCTGGATCCTCTTTGCTTCCTTCCTTTGGGATTAGTCTTGATTTAGACAGAAGCTCTGCGCTGAGGTTCCCGTATTCCGGGACCCTGCTCAGGTTTCTCAGTATCGCTTCTAAGTCTATTGTTGCTGGAAGTCTTTGGCTGCTCGTTCTCGGATAGGAAATCAAAGCGTCTAAGTACAAGTGTTGAGCCAAATCTAGCGTGTGTTTCGGCACATATCCAAACAGACCGTAAGCTTCACTCTGCAATGCTCCCAAGTCAAAAGGAAATGGTGGTGCTTTTTCAAAGTGTCTAATTTCAATCTTTTTGACTGTTCCGTCTTTTCCTGTACACTCCTTCAGGATAGCTTCCGCTTCGCGTTTTGTCTCAATCTTAGCTTTTTCGTATTGAGCCTCGAAATTTCGCCCGCAAATTTGGGTTTCGGCTCTAACTGTCCAGTAAGGTGTGGGCACAAAGGTTCGGATGCCTTTTTCTCGCAAACCTATGAATTTCAAGGTTGGCCCTTGTACGCGTCCTGTGCTGAGCGTCGCGTATTGCCCCCCATAGCTCTTTGCGGCAATCGTGAGGGCGCGAGTGAGGTTTATGCCGAAAAGCCAGTCCACCTCATGTCTTGTACGTCCAGCCTCTATGAGACCAAAGTCTAGATGAGGTGACGCTGTTGCGTAAGCCTTCTCCAGCTCTTTTGCAGTTAGCGTTGAGTATTTCATTCGTTTGGCTACGGTTTCCTTGTCTCCGCATGCGTACTTCAGAATAGTGTAGCCGATGAGGCTTCCCTCAACGTCGTAGTCACATGCATCTATGAATGTGTCGGCGTCTTGTGCAAGCTTTTTGAAGTTCTCTATCCACTTTCGAGTGTGCTTTGCGTTTCGCTCCGCGACGTACCTCGGTTGCCATTGGAAAGCAAAAACTGGATAGCTGCTTCTTCCTCTTGCCTCTGCGGCGACTGTGTAAAGGTGTCCGATTGCTGGTACTATGACGATTGGTCTGTCACGGTCCGCCTTGTAGTATGGCACATGGTTGATCTCGGCTCTCTTGGGTTTCTGTTTCTGGTCCAAGGCTTGAGCTATTCTTCGAGCAGCATCTGGCTTTTCGGTGATGATCAGGGTGTGTTTCGTCATAACTGGTCTGAGACTTGTTTGTATTTAGAGCGCACTTGATGAGCTTTGCTCCTTATCATTGTTCTTGATTTGAAGTTCATAAGCCTAATTTTCGCAGGCAGGCTACAGGCATATGTATTATTGGAAATCTCGGTTCGGCCAAGATGGCGTGTCTGGACACGTGGCTTAGGAGAACAATAGGCGAATGACTCTTCTGGATCAAAATGCCGTGGAAAAGTATAGGAAAATCAGTGTAAGCTTCGGTGATTCGGCTTCGATGGACAAGCTGAGAGCGTTCTTCAGCAGAAAATACACTCTTATCGAGTTGCTGGACTGGATTCATGAGAAAGTGAGCTGGAGTGATGGTCAAATTGAGAGGCACAACAACCCATTGGAAATACTAGCTTACGGCAAAGGAAGATGTGGTGAGTTTAGCATTCTGTTCACCGCTCTGTGCTTAGCCCACGGCTACCGTGCTAGGCTGATTCTGGACTTGTCTGATCACGTGTGGACGGAGGTGTGGGAAGATTCAGAGAGAAGGTGGGTGCATGTTGATCCTTCTGAAAAGAGAGTTGATGATCCCTTGATGTATGAGCGGGACTGGAAGAAGAATCTGTCCAACGTGTTTGCTTTTGAGAACGGAAAAATGGAAGACATAACAGTGCGCTACAAGATGCAGACCAACTCTAACGGATAGATGAACATTAAAGTGGAAGATACAGCGGTAATCTTCCGGCAAGATCAAGAGTGTCTTTTCTCGGACGTATCGAATTTTAGAATGTTTCGTCTTCCGATACGTTTCTGATGTAAGCCCTAGTCGTCGTGTTGATTTAGAACTGTTGGAGAACGTCTTTTTTTTCCATAATGTAGCCGCAGTAGTGACACTTCAGCAAGAGTGGGTCCTCGTTATCTACGTAGAATTTGGCCTGCACAGGTTCGTTGCCGTTGCTTATGCATGCCGGGTTTGCACATTTAATGATGTTCTGAATGGCTTTCGGCAGTTTGACCTCCTGTTTCCTTATGACCTTATAACCGCGAATGATGTTGATGGTTGCACGGGGAGCCAAAAGCGCGATCTTGTGAAGTTCCTGAGGGTTTAGCTCTCGTCCCTCGATCTTAACTATGTCTTTTGCTTTGAACCGTTTACTTGGCACATTAATCGCAATGGTGATAGTTCCCATTTCTCGACCCGTTATTCCCAATATTTTGACCACGTCCAACGCGTGCCCAGCAGTAATGTGGTCAATTACCGTGCCGTCCTTAATCTTGGAAACATGCAGTTCAGTTTCACTCACGTAGAATCCTTCTCTTTGGAGAGCCTATACGGTAAAGGCAGATAAAAGATTTTAAAATCGCGAACCTAAGGTCTGGGTTCCTTCGCGGTCTTCTGCCTCAGAACCTTAAATCCGAATATTGCAGTTCCAAGTGCCACAATGATTGACGAAGCGTAGAACGCATTTACGTAAGCGATAAATGGTGGAAGATTGAGCAGTTTAACTTGCATGTCTGCAAGTGGTCCCCCGACAAGAAGACCGGCTGGACCCCAGCTCAAAGCCATCACTGTGTTGTATCTGCCGAACATTCTGCCTCTCCTGTCTTCTGGTATGATGTCTGCTGCAAATGCAAAACCAAGGGTAAGAATTATCCAAAATGAAGCGCCGTTTAACCCATAGAACAATGCCATCGCCGGAACAGTAGAAGCAAAGCCATAGAAAAGGGGCGTCCATATCGCCAAAATTAAGCCGGCAAAAAGGACAAGTCCCTTGCCAAATCTGTCAGCAAGCCAGCCGCACGTCAGGCTCATAATCATACCGCCTACCGCATAGGCGGTCAATATTAAGCTCATTTCCTGATCTGTAGCCATCAGTCCTCCCGGAAGCTGGATGAAGATAAGGAACACTTGGCTTACGCACGAGGTTCCTATAACGATAATGATGAGCGAAATGAGGAACCACTTGTATGCTTTTCGATCGTAGCCCGTCGGTGCTGTGACACTTTGGTCCTTTACGTTTTTGTCTTCTGATCTCTTTGCCGATTTGCCTGTTGATCTCGAGGTTATCCACACTAATGCGGCGCCTACAAAGAGCATTGTTATTACGATGTAGAAGATCGTTCCTTGTCGAAAGCCTTCCCCATTCATGTACAGGTATCCTGCGAAAGTTATTCCGATCATTCTTCCCAGGGAGGCGATGAAGTTGAGGGCACCGACAATACTTGCTCGGTTCTTGGTCGTTGTCATGTCTGTTAATAGGGCAGCCCAGCCTACATCTGACATGGACCAGAAGAACTCTAGAAACGAAAGACCCACGATTAATGAAAGGCCAGCTAGGAAATTAGATTGCGAGTTGATAAGGGCTTTGTGTATTTGAAAAACTATGAAGTACGCTACCGCAGCTATTGATTCGCCGGTAATTATGAGTTTGGTTCTAAGGTTATATCGGTCAGCGATTTTTCCCCATAGGAAGTTCTGGCCCAATGCCGATCCTATCATGTTAAGCGTGCCTAGCATTGCCGTGTCCGTTATTGTCTGCATCAGGTGAAAGAGGTAGGTTATCATGAAGGTGTAGAACACGCCTCTTCGGACAAAGGAGAGAAACTGAAACAAGCCCAAATTGACGAATATGTTCTTTCGAGTTGGCTGTGTGTTCTCCACTCAGGACTCTCCGGATTCTGGATCAGGCTGTAGGATATGGCTTGACCCTAAATTGATTCTGCTATTTTTGTCTATTCTTGAAGAAGAGTGATTCCAGCTCTTCCGTGAAGCGTAATCTCTTTTTCATGCTCCAATGTAGGTTGGTTAGTCTTTCTTCAGTGAATGTGAGCATGTTGAAACTCGGGAAGGAGCGAGGCTGAGAATAGTTATTTAGTAGTTGCGCAGAGTTGTGGTTTCGGGTATGACTGTGGAATTTGAAGGCAGAGACATAATATCAATCAAAGATTTCTCCCGAGAGGAAATTGACTTCATTTTTAAGACCGCAAAGTCTATGGAAAGCCTCGCGGCAAAAGGCTCAGAGATGCTGAGAGGAAAAATCCTTGCAACCCTGTTTTATGAAGCTAGCACCCGTACCCGCTTGAGCTTTGAGTCAGCTATGCATAAGCTAGGCGGTTCCACGATAGGTTTTGCGGAGGCAGAAATAGCTTCAGTTAAGAAAGGAGAAAACCTTGCGGACACGGTTCGAACTGTAGAGAACTATGCTGACGTCATCGCTTTGAGACATCCGCTTGAGGGCGCCGCTAGATTAGCGGCAGAGTTTGCGGAAACACCTATCATCAACGCCGGTAGCGGAGCAGAAGAGCACCCGACGCAGGCTCTTTTGGACTTGTACACGATGAAGAAGGAGAAGGGCAAAATTGATGGGCTGAAAATAGCTTTCGTGGGCGATCTTAGATTTGGAAGAACGGTCCATTCCCTGGCGTATGCCCTCTCACTTTACAACATTGAATTATATCTTGTCTCGCCTGAAACTCTCAAAATGCGCCGGGAGGTTCTGCAAACAATAAAAGAGCGAATACCCGTAGTAGAGAGGTCAAATCTTGAAAAGATAATTCCTTTGATGGACGTCTTGTACGTAACGAGAATACAGAAAGAACGTTTCCCAGACGCTGCTGAATACGCCAAAGTCAAAGGCTCGTACAGGATCGACTTGCCAGCCCTGAGCGACGCGAAGAAGGACTTGATTATTCTTCATCCACTTCCACGGGTTGACGAGATAGCGGCTGAAGTTGACAACACTCCATTTGCGCGTTATTTCCAGCAAGTCTGGAACGGCATAGTCGTCAGAATGGCACTCTTGGCACTGATATTGGGAGCAGTGAAATGAAGTTCGGGTTTGCCTACTATTGAGAGACTATGAGACCGTAAAACGATCGTAGACTGTCAAAGTACTAGTGGCGCCACAAGTCGGACACTTGTGCAGAAGACCAGACCAGCTTTTCTTGCAGTTGGCACAATACGTTAGCTTGCGATCGTAAGTAAAAAACTCCAAGCCAATGTCTTCTGTGACATGCTTCGTTAATGACATAAGCTCTTCGACTTTGCGTTCACCCTCCTCAAGCTCTATTACTGTCAAGCTTCCGCCGACATGCAGTCTGTCCAGCTTCGTTTCAATGAATTGGCGTTCTGCAATAGCTTGACCTGCGCAGAACTGCTCTACACCGATTGTGGAGTAGAACGGTTTTTCTCTTGTTCCGGAGTACTTCACCTTTCCAAAGCCATATCTGTCAATATCTATTTGCGCCAGTCTTTCGCAGGCTTCCTCATCTGGCAACATGGATGGAAGCAAACGTTTTGCACGTTTTTTGTTCGCCATGTGAGAAGCGTCCGATAGGCATTCAGCAATGTTGTTTATGAAATGGGAAGCTTTCTCATCCTGATAATTCTTCCCGTAGAGCAATTCGAGGGTTTCCTTCAATCCAACTAGGTTCATCAGGCGTGAAGAATTCTCTAGCCTGAAATATCTGTCACCATTAATGCATTGCATAAGGAAAGGCAGCAATCTGTCACCGTTTTGTCTAAGCGCTGCAAACTTGATCTCCAGAGCCCGAGCTGCCATCTCAAGTCTTTCTTTAAAAACCTCAAGAAACTTCGCTTCCTTCTTTTCACACTCATACGCGATTCGGGGCAGGTTCACCGCTACAGACCCTAGGCAGCCTGTGCGAAGGGTATCAATTTCCCAGTCTCCGCTCAAGTCAGGGATGAACTTTCTTCCAGAGCCCGAGAAGACGGCTTGTTCTTCGCCTTTTTTTAGCAAGCAAGCAAAATACACTGATCCCTTGTCTGCTAGATGATGTGTTTTCAAGAGTAGGGCTTTGGCTCTCTCGTTTACGAGCGTTTCGCTACGTATTTTTACCACGATTTTGGGGTTGAACAATGGTCTACCTTGGCTTCGTTCGATTAGTATGTCGAGGATGAGTGACGCTAGAAGCTGCGTTTCCTCTGTTAGATCTCCATATTTGCCGATGGGCTTTCCGAGGGGTCCTGTGGCTGGTTTGTCAGCAAGGAAGCTTGGGATGGCGAGTTCGAGGTTTAGCGACGCATATGAAAGCTGATTCGCGGTGTAAATGAATAGTTGCAGTGCCTCCTTGATTCTTTGGGGATCAACACCTTTGGCGAATGGAGCTAGAAAGAGGTTGAAGTATTCCAGCGTCTGCGCTTCAGCAGTTTCGTCAGCTGAATGTGTGAGAACGCTAAGGGTTGTAGACAGGGCGGATTCCAGATCATGCGGTGGAGGGAGAGAAGCTTGAAGAGTGTTCGTTTTCTCTAGGTCTAGCCCGTTTTGATAGAAGAATCTCAGGTCATGTACGATTTCGTTCGGTTTCATTGTCCACGAGCTGAGACTGTTGATGTGCAACAAGCCAGATAGATGAGCGTCTGCAATGTCCCGTGGAAACGTCTTGAGAAGCATATACTCTCTCAGAACCGCATCTCCAGCGATTTCACGTATTGACCTTGCATCCTGAGGAGCAAGGCTCCTCGCGTCCATCAAAATTGTGACTTCATGAACAGGAAGCCCTAAACGGGTCAGTTTATGGCGATATTCCTCCAGACCCTTTTCGATCAGAATGGCGTTGACAACTTCTCTGACGAGGGGGGCGGTCAGATACTTTGTTCTTGATTTAAGAAGCCGTTTTTCGGCCTCCTTCGCCACTTTCTGAGCGAGTTCGGCTGACATTTTTGCCTCTCTCATGAGAGCAGTTGCGATCTTGTTTGCGTCAAATTCCTCCAGCGCGAACCTGGAAGCTCGGACAAGCATGCCTTTCGGTTTGGAAGCATCCTTTTCGATGCGGTCGGCAACGTCAATGACCAGCTTGCCCAGCTCAGTCAGACAGTATTTTCTGGCCTCAACGTCGACCTCAATCAAGTCTGCCTTGAGCAGGAATTTCAAGTGATAAGCAAACCGTCCAGCATCTCGGCTTGGATTCATCTTCAGCGAACTCATCAACTCGGTGTAGGAAAGAGGGCCCTTATCAAAAAGAAAATTCAGAATTTGCAGCCTCAAGGAGGATGAAACGGCCTTAAGCACCTTGACCCCTCGCGTGCGACGTGGAACAGACAATTCCAGCAGAGCCCCCTTCAACGGCAAAAGTATTAGTATTATTGGACAATGGTTTAAAGATTAAGGAACACTTATTTTCTCGGCCCAAGACGATCATATATCGCGTGGGGCTGTCGGCTAGCTTGGTCTAGGCTATGAGCCTCGGGCGCTCGTGACCCCGGTTCAAATCCGGGCAGCCCCACCATTCTCGAGCTGAATGTGTACCGTTAATCCACATCGTTTCTCAACCCCTCTTTTTCTTCTTGTCCCACCAGTCCCTTCTTCCATGAGAGCACTCACCACATTTTTTTTGCGACCATCTAAACACCAATGACTTTTGATGATACTCATGATGCTTGACAGTGAATAAAGTGCTTTCTACATTATGGCACGCGTTGAAGTGGCTCTCATAGGCGTTACTGGCTTTGTATGCTTTCACTTCTACTTCTCCGTGGTTCAATACGTATTTCAGTAGTTTCTTTGCAGGTTTCAAAAACCATACATGTGAGACTCTTCTCGATTCCCCTGACAAGCCTCACTTTGTCAATAACGAATTTTCCAACCGCATCGACATCCTTGGCTCTGAGTTTTATCAAGAGGTCCCAGTCCCCAGTGATGATGTAGACTTCTTGGACTTCTGGGAATTTTGCAATGTCTGAAGCTATTTCTCTCTGCGAGATCAGCTTGTCGTTGTCCTTGGTTTGGTAGGAGACAGAAGCCAAAATCAAGGCTGTTGCACTTAGGCCAAGTTTCTGTGAATTCAAGACGGCTCTATAATCCTTTATGATGCCTAACTCTTCCATGCGCCTTATCTTTGCAAAAACTGTCGTTATAGGTGA
>JBGPBD010000018.1:0-8228 GCA_041481045.1 Bathyarchaeia archaeon
AGCGCAAAAGGATTGGCTTCAGGTTTGCCGTTAGGCGCAACGATAGCAAAATCAAAAGTGATGGACTGGGTTCCAGGATCGCATGCAAGCACTTTTGGTGGCAATCCGCTCTCATGTGTTGCAGCAAGCGCAGTCATAGACGTCATACAAGAGGAGAAGCTTCTCGAAAATGCAACCAAGCAGGGCAACTACATTATGAAGAGAATGGAGGAATTGAAAGACAAAAGCGAAATCGTAGGTGACGTCAGAGGCAAGGGATTAATGATAGGCGTTGAAATCGTTGAAAACAAAGAAAGCAAGAAGCCATCTCCACAGAGAGCCAGCGAAATCATGACACGCTCATGGAAACGCGGCGTGAACGTCATCACATGTGGAGCGTCGACAATCAGGGTTGCCCCTCCACTTGTCATTACAAGAGAGCTCGTTGAAGCAGCCTTGGACATCATAGAAGATTCGATAAAAGAAGTTGAGAAAGAAGGTTAGCTTGCGTATCCGCATGCAGACTCGAAGACTAACCATAAACGATTACGAAGCAATAACCGAGCTTTGGAAAAAAGCAAAACTGCCCTTCAGACCCAAAGGGCGAGATAGTAGAGAAGCAATATCTAGTGAAATGGCGGCTAATCCGGAATTCTTTCTAGGAGCATTTGAACGAGACCGCCTTATTGGCGTTGTCATCATTAGTTGTGACATTAGAAAAGGCTGGATAAACCGCTTGGCCGTCGATCCAGAATACAGATACCGCGGCGTTGCCAAGACGTTGATCGCTGAATCTGAAAGGATACTTAGAGCGCGCGGAGTTAGACTTTTTGGTGTCCTCATCGATGCTGACAACAGTTCATCAAAAGAACTGTTCAGAAAATGTGGTTACGTTGAACGTCATGATATTGCCTACTTCAGCAAGCGGGACAGTGAAGAGGTCTAGCGCGTGCAAATTGGTTTGCAACTATGCTTAGACCACGTTTGCCTGTGTTGAACTGGTGCTTCGGGTTTTGAATGTGGATTTCTGTTTCTAAGTTGTTGTCGCGCGCTTTTAGTTTCGACCTTGTTTTTCAATAGTCTCGGCTTGACGGGGTGATTTGCTTGAGTGTGGCGCGAGCCTTCGGTCTTGCTGAAGGGATAGTCAATTCTTTAGAAAACGCTGGATTCAGGGTAGCTGATTCAACTAACGCTTGAATTCTTGAATGTTGAATTGCGATTTCCAATGTTGGCTTAAGGTCGTAGTATAAGAATTTCTTTCCTGTTTTGATTAGAATCACTATTGGGCAGGATAGCTGGTTTGTAACCGTGTTTTGGCAAGTGTTCTGTCGGTGCTGAGTTTTTGCTTAAAGTCGTGCTTTTCAGTGAGTGACTTTCCATGTTGTGACAGTTTTAGAATGGCGGCCACTTCGTTTAGAAGTTGCTGGGCTTTGCTATCACTTCTTTTATTCTCAGTTCAAAGAATCTTGACGCGTTTGCCGGTAGAATGCGGAGTGCAGTGTCAGCGCCTTTGCCTGTTCCAGCGATGGCGATTATGTCTTTGTCAGTTGAGATTAGCCCTGCATCCGCGGCCATCAACGTTATTTCCACGCATACTTTGGTTCCTTCACCCCATAGTCTGAGCACGTTTGCGATCAGTTCCAAGGGTTGCAACGTGCCGAAATCCTTGCGAATTGCCCGTTCCGCGCTGCTTAAGGCGTGGGTTCCAGTGAATATCTTTGCCTTGTTCTTCAAGATCTCGTGCTTATGTTCTTCGTGGAGTTCGGGTTTTCCTTTTTCTTGGAAACCGCAGAAATGAGTGACCACAACGACATTGTGGTCTTTGAGTATCTTGGAAGCTTTGGCTCCTGTCTCACCGGTCGTTGAGGCAACCACGATGTCTTCGATGTCCTCTTTTTCCACGTATCGTTTGACAAGCTCGAGCAACGTGTCTGTGTTGTTTTTGCCGGCCTCTGCGAAATAGGTTGCTTTCTTCTCCTTTGAGTTCATGTGAAGTCGCTCTCTGTGCCTTATGCAGAAAGCCTCTTCTCTATTTATGTTGTTGGGGAGTTTTGGCTTAGCTGGCTTCTTTTTAGAGGTTTCCTTTTCAACTTAGTCCCGCATACTTCGCACGTTCTGGCTTTGCTGTCTGCAGGATATTTTCTGTAGCATGCTGGACAATACCTTATCCAGGTTAGACGAAGACGGATGCCGAAGGTTGCCAGTGAGCCGAATTCAATCTTCATTTGATCGGCAACGTTCTGTATTGAATAGTCGTCGGTCACAATCAATGGAGAATAGCCCTCTGTTTTAAGCTGAAGCGCCAGCGCCAAGAGTTGAAGGTCGGTTTCCGAGAGAAAGAATTTGTCACCGACCAAAGTTGCAGACGTTGTGACCTTATCGAGAAATTCTTCGCTGGGTGCCTTGACTTTCAATTTACCATTTACTACAGCCATTTCAAATCTCATTTCGGGCATAGAGCTTTCTGCTATTTCCTCCTTGACCATTGGAACTGTGTATTCTTCTCCATCCAGCGAAAACGGGTCAAAACCAGCTATGAATGCGGACGTATCTAGGACTGCTACTCTTCTGGGAGGAGTGTCCGTCTGATTCTTCACCCCATTCCTTTGAAGAGCAGTCTGCTTTTTAGCCTATGGTAGAAGTCCTCTCTGAACCTTATGAAAGATGTTACATGTTCTGAGCGGGTAACAGTGATGCTTGGCAGTTTAGAACTTACGATTTGAGTGTATTGGCCATCGATCAAGACGAGCACTCTTTTGGGTTTGCGAATTTCAACTGTCAGTTGTGAATCGGCGGGAAAGACAATTGGTCGAAAATCAGTCAATGGACATATAGGTGTCAGTACAAAGGCGTCTACGCCTGGATCCAGGACAGGTCCGCCTGCGGAGAGCGAGTAGCCTGTGGAACCTGTCTGCGTGGATATCAACAGGGAGTCGGCCTGGCAGTCTAGGATGGGTTCTCGGGCTTTTAGAACACGCATGTACAATAGTTTTGCTGGCTCGTCGTGTGTGATGGCAACCTCGTTCAAAGCGTCTGGGAATTTTATGCTGTCTGCGTTGACAGTGAGTTTCATGCACTTCTCAATTGTATATTCACCGCTGAGGCATCTGTCAGCAGCGTCTAAGGCTCGGTTCGGTTCTACTTCTGTGAGAAAGCCTCGAATTCCCATGTTAACCGCGAGAATTGGAGGTTCAGGTTTCGGAAGTGAAAGGCAAGCTCTTAGAATAGTGCCGTCTCCGCCGACAGTTATTATGAAGTCGGTTCTCATGCTCGATAGAGGAACGGTTCTCCCTTTCGTTCTCACCTTTTTGGCTAGCGTGTCTTCCAGGAATACCTCCAAACCTTTTTTGCTCAGATGGTCAGCCAGGTCTTCCACAAGTCTTACCGCTTTCTTCTTATCGAAGCGGGCGACCAAGCCGACACTTTTGAACACGCCTTTCACCATTGACATTAGCGGCACCTTAATCTATATATGGGTGTTGTTGAGAAATGCTCTGAGTGAAGGGCTGCAAAAGTCGGTGTGAGTGTGACTAGACCAATTGATGTTGGCAGTCTCCGTGTTGGAGGATACATGCTTATCGATGGAGAACCTTGTCAAATAGTGGACATAACGAAGTCGAAGCCTGGAAAACACGGCTCAGCTAAGGCAAGAATAGTGGCCATCGGCGTTTTTGACGGCGCAAAGAGACAGTTTGTGAAGCCTGTGGATCTGAACACTGAAGTACCGATAATTGACAAGAGGACAGGGCAAGTATATGCAGTTAATCCCTCAGGCATTTCAATAATGGATCTTGAAACCTACGAGTATCTGGATGCTCCTTTTCCAGAAGACGCAACGTTAAAGGCGAAACTTGCTCCAGGCATTGAGATTGAGTACTGGAAGATAATGGGCAGAATGAAAATCATGAGAGCCAAGTAGCAGACGAGGGCAGTCAGGATCCGTTAAAATGGACTGCCATGTTTTATAGAAGGCATAAAGCATCCTGCTGAATTGGCGACAGGCTTAATTCTCTGATTGATCAGACTTGCTCTGCCCTTTTGAAGCGCGTTCGGTCCACCAATCCCAGCCAAGTGCTTTGAAGCCCACATAAAGGACTAACAGAGTTATTCCCCAACTTAGAGCGATAGCTGCTACCTGTAGAATCAGTTCTGTCAGATACGCATGGCTGATCCAAGCGCTCAATGAGCATAAACCTACGAGTATCAGAATGAACATAGTCAGGTGGATGACTCGTTCTCCTGGCATTAGCTCTCACTCAATGAACAGGTGATTTTAGTGTTCAATCGCGTTAAAAGACTTGTCATCAACATTTATTTCGTTGCGCCTTATATGATGTTCTAGGGCCGATGATGCAAGAAGAGCCGTCTGATTTGTGACGATATTCATATGGGGCTGAGGCTTCTACATACGTTCAAAAAAAGTCTTATGTCTTTGCCCTTTGGCGCCCACGCTTGCGTGGTAAGTGGACTTCAACTATTCCTTTTTTGAAGCTGATTTTCATCTTATCCATTTGCACAGGTACTGGGATATGGGAATAGCAGGATAGTTTCCGGAATTCCCCTTTGTGATGGGTTATACCTAGTTCTTTGAAAGTCATTTTTCTCTTCATTTTTGCAGATATCTCAAGCGTGTTTTCATCAAGCGCCTTAACTTGAACTGAACTCTCCTTCGTCAGAGGCATATCCACAGTCACTACAACTTCAGTTGGGGTTACTATCATGTTCCGAAGTGGCTCAATTGTAGAGGCTTTCAGGTTCCAGCTTGGCGTTTCCAATAACCTCTCTCTTTGCCTCTCAAACTCTTTTCCGAAGTCTTCGAAGTAATCCTCGAAAATGTCCATGATTGAGCGTCTTTTCTTTATTGACACAATACTCCTCCTACGACACGTATACTGGAATGTCATACTCTTGGGTCTTCTTCATTTTGGACATCTCTTCCTGAGTTCGCTTCATCACGTCTCTAGCCTTCAACCGAATTTCCTCGCCTTTTTCCAACAGCTTTGAAATGTCCACTTTTATCCCAGTTAGCTTCGCCAAGCTCTTTAGTACCTCTGCTGCTGCCTCTGGATCAGGATAGTTAAGGAAACATTGTGCGAGCAGTGCTGTTGCCGGCAAGCCCATTTGAGCGCAACGCATAAGCATTATCGCCTGAGGACCAACCATGTAACCTTCCGTCAACGCTTCGATGCCCTTATCCTGAACAATCTTCAACATCTCCGGACTTGACGCGGCTGCAAATGCTTTCAACTCCTTGACATCCTGCCTGTCTTGAACGGGTATGCCGCTTAATGAGATCATCAACTTGACCTTCTTGCCCTTTCCCCAATCGATCAGAGCATCAATCACTGGATAAATGATGTCTGCAGCTATTGGTGTTTCAGAGACGGCTAGCATTACATTATGGTTTCCGAAGATCCTGATTGCAGAATGAGGCAAACCCTCGTGCAAAACGATGAGTGGGGGGAGCAGTTTCGAATCCATGTACGCCACCTCAGTCAAGCCAAGTTCTTCAACCAAATGCGAAGCTGCTATAACACCGACCAATCCGACATCCGGAAACCCGAAGAGCATAACTGCGCCTGAGGGGATTTCCTTCCTTTCGACAATGTTAATCTCACTCAAACTTAATTCCCCAAATACCTAAGCATTTGGTAGCCGTAAAAAGCTTATGGAGAACAACCTTAAAGGACAGAATATCTATTTATCCCCTAAAGCCCCCTACATCTGGAGAAAATCATGGCATTAGAACACTTGGGCTCTTCGCTTTACGACGCAATAAAGAAGCTTTTCAAAGCGTCTGTCGTAGATGAAACTGTCGTCAAGGAACTTGGGCGTGACATACAAAGGGCTCTGCTGCAAGCAGACGTCAACGTTAAACTTGTACTCGACATTTCAAAGCAAATAGAAGAAAGAGCATTAAAGGAAAATGTCCCGCCGGGCATTTCGAGGCGTGAACACGTAATAAAAGTGGTTTACGAAGAACTGACACGATTTCTGGGAGAGAAAGCTGTCGCAGTGAAGTTTGAGCCGGGAAAAAAGAAAACGATGATGCTTGTCGGAATCCAAGGCTCTGGAAAAACAACGAATGCCGCCAAACTCGCTAGATACTTCCAAAAAAGAGGCCTGAAACCAGCGTTAATCTGTGCGGACACGTTCAGGCCCGGTGCCTATGCGCAGCTTCAACAATTAGCAAACAGAATAAACGTGCCAATATACGGTGACGTGAAAGCTAAAGAGTCACTCAAAGTAGTCAAAGAAGGGCTGAAGCAATTCGGAGACAAAGACCTGATAATCATAGATACTTCAGGGCGTCACAGAGAGGAACAAGAACTGATCAAAGAAATGGTTATGCTTGAAAGGAACATCAAGCCCGACGAAGTGATGCTTGTGATTGACGGAACAATCGGTCAACAGGCACTGGTTCAAGCCAAAGCTTTCAACGAAGCAACACCAATAGGCTCGATTCTGGTAACAAAGCTTGACGGTTCCGCGAGGGGAGGCGGAGCCCTATCAGCAGTTGCAGCAACTGGGGCGCCTATAAAGTTCATCGGCACAGGAGAGAAGGTTGAGGACATCGAACTCTTCGTTCCTTCTCGATTCGTCGGGCGACTCCTAGGCATGGGCGACCTAGAGACGTTACTTGAGAGGGTGCGTGAAGCGGAGATCAAAGTTCCTAAAAAGAAAGCCAAGGCCATCCTCAGTGGCAAGTTCACGTTAACGGACATGTACGAGCAATTTGAAGCCATGAAAGGAATGGGCACGTTTAGAAAACTCTTGAAAATGCTTCCAGGTATGTCTTATGATATACCTGAAGAGATGCTGAACACGGCTGAGGGCAGGCTTGAGAAGTGGCGCGTGATGATCCAGTCCATGACTCCTAAAGAAAAGGAAAACCCCAAGATTTTCAATGCCTCAAGGATGAAAAGAGTGGCTAAAGGTTCTGGAACGAACGAGAAGGAAGTGAAGGAACTTCTGAAGCAGTATGTGATGATGCGCCGCATGCTTAAAACTCTCAGAAGAAAGAAAAAGCTGCCCTTCTTTGGGAAAGGCATGCCTCTTGACTTGGAATAGATCAAGATCTAGAAGGCCTATCCATGAGTATTCTGCAGAAATCGCTCGAAATGATTGAGAAGTATCCGTTGTGCGATCATTGCTTGGGCAGACAGTTCGCCCTGCTCGGTCACGGGGTTGAAAATGACGAACGTGGAAGATCAATAAAACTAGTCTTGACGCTAGAGGCCCATGGAACTTCTCTAACCAGCAACGAGGGGGTGAAGGTTCTCAAAACCCTTGCGACCAACGGTTTCTCAAAAACAGCACAAGAAATGCTGTGTAAGACGAAAAAGCGAGTTCCGAGCAAAAGCTTCCCGAAGCGCTGTTTCTTATGCGAGGATAAATTCAACAACATTGAACGCCTAGCGAAAAAAGCTCTGACACTGCTTAAGTCATACGAGTACAACAACTTTCTGGTTGGAATAGAATTGCCCAAAGATGCGGCGGAGCGCGAAGATGAGTTCAAGGCCGAGTTTACAGTGGAGCACGGAGAAAGCATGCGGAACGAGTTTGGAAGATTAACTGGAAAGAGAATTGCCGAAGAAAGCGGGAAAGCCGTAGAGTTTATGAAGCCAGAAATGGTCGTGCTGGTCAATCCTTATGCTGGGACAGTTAGGCTCCAAGCAAATCCACTTTTCGTCTCAGGGCGGTACAGGAAACTAGTTAGAGACATACCGCAGTCAAAATGGTTCTGCTCGAACTGTCGGGGAAGAGGCTGCGACAAATGCAATTGGACTGGAAAGATGTATCCTGAGTCAGTAGAAGAGATAATTGGCAAACCCTTCTTTGATGCTACGTGCGGCATGAAATCGTCCTTCCATGCTTCTGGAAGGGAGGACATTGATGCTCGCATGCTGGGCTCAGGGCGTCCCTTCGTAATTGAAATAACGACTCCTAGGCAACGTTTCCTAGATCTCAGGAAGCTCGAAGAAGCAGTGAATGCCCACGGAAAAGGGAAAGTTGAAGTTTCAGACTTGAAATTCGCTAGCAAAGACACTGTGAGAAAGTTGAAAAAAGCTGAATCAGCGCAAAAAGAATATCGCGTGGTTGTCGAGTTTGAAGATAGAGTCACTGCTCAGGATCTAGTTACGTTGAAGGAAAGATTGACAAGTACGGTGATCGCCCAGAAGACACCCTTGCGTGTCCTGCATAGGCGAGCAGATCTAACGCGGGAAAAGTACATATACGACGTGAAT
>JBGPBD010000019.1:0-8216 GCA_041481045.1 Bathyarchaeia archaeon
GCACATTTGTGCGAAGTGGTTGAACATGGGCGATCGCCTTCCACGTTGCTGAATTCTCGCAACACGCAGCCCATATTAGGATCAGCTTTTCACTAGGATTATATTCAACCACAGAAGAGCATTTGGAGAGATAAGATGTCAGAAACAGGAGTTACTGTAAAGAAAGACGAAGACTTCTCAGAATGGTATACACAAGTCATCCTGAAGTCAGGCTTGGCAGACTACGCTCCAGTCAAGGGCTGCATGATCTTCAGAGAAGATTCGTATGCCATCTGGGAAAAAATCCAAGAAATCTTCAACCAAAAAATAAAATCAACAGGACACAGAAACGTCTACTTCCCACTTTTCATACCTGAAAGTTACCTGAAGAAAGAAGCAAAGCACTTCGCAGGTTTCGTTCCAGAAGTTGCTTGGGTCACGATGGGCGGAGATAGTCCGCTAGAGGAAAAGCTTGCAATAAGACCAACATCTGAAACCATCATATACGCGACATATGCAAAGTGGATTAGAAGCTGGAGAGATTTGCCTATCAAGCTGAACCAGTGGTGTAGCGTGGTGAGATGGGAAACAAAAGCAACAAGGCTTTTCCTGAGAACAAGAGAATTCCTCTGGCAAGAAGGCCACACAGCTCACGCAACAAAGAAGGAAGCAGACAAAGAAGCAATGGAAATCCTGAATGCCTACAAAGACGTGATGGAAAGCTACTTGGCAGTCCCGGTCCTCGCGGGAAAGAAAACTGAGATGGAGAAATTCGCAGGTGCCCTCTACACGTTGGCTTTGGAGGCTATGATGCCAGATGGAAAAGCCCTGCAAATGGGAACTTCGCATCAACTTGGACAAAACTTCTCCAAAGTCTTTGGAATCAAGTTCCTCGATCAGAACGAAGAAGAGCAGAACGTTTGGCAAACGTCGTGGGGCTTCTCAACTCGCATGATAGGCGCAATAGTGATGCTGCACGGTGACGATAAGGGCCTAGTTCTCCCTCCAAAAGTTGCACCGACCCAAGTTGTGATAGTCCCAATACCCTACAAGGGTCTCGAAGCTGAACATATAGCAGCAAAGGCCAAAGAACTACATGAGAGACTACAGAAAAACGGCATTGCAGTTGTTCTGGATGACAGAAGTGAATACACCCCAGGCTGGAAATTCAACGAGTGGGAACTGAAGGGAGTTCCAATAAGAATCGAGATAGGTCCAAGAGACATAAAGCAGAAACAAGTTGTTATGGTCAGAAGGGACACGTCCGAAAAAACCGCGGTCAAAGATGAGCAAACAGAAAATACTGTCACACAACTGCTCGACGAAATCCAGAAAAACCTTTTCAGCAAAGCCAAGAGCTTCCTTGAGAAAAGCACAACCACAGTGAAAACGTACGACGAGTTCAAAGAAACCTTGGAAAAGAAGGGCGGATTCATCAGAGCATCTTGGTGCTCCAACATGAAATGTGAAGAAAAGATAAAAGAAGAAACAGGAGCGACGATAAGGGTAGTGCCCTTTGAGAGAGAAAGAACTTTTTCAAATTGTGTGTGCTGCGGAGGCCCAGCAAAGGAAGTTGTCTACTTCGCCAGATCCTATTAGGTCAAGCGTACGCATAAAAAATAACGCCAAACCTTTTGCCCCCGGTATCATGAAACAACATTCTCATATGTACGCCCTATAAATAGGGGGTTACAAAACGCATGCTTTTTCCCTCTATCAAAAAGGAGCATGGAGAAGAGCACGCGCTAATGCTTCTTCAACAGTTCAACGAGTTCCGGGTAATCTATTCCCAAAGCTTTCACTTTCTCGATTGTGGGTATGCCGTCTTGCGTCCATCCGCGTCTTTTGTAGACCGCGTCTGTCAATCTTTCATACTCCGCTTCGCGATGTTTCCTCAACGCAACTAGCTTCTCTTCCGTTGACTTGCCAGACGGGTCGTAGCCAACTTTTTCGACAAGCTCCTTGTCATAACGGCTCTGGCGACTTTCGTACTCTTCTTCCGCCACGGGCCCAACAGCGCGGTACGGTATGGCGTCGTGCTTTCTTGTTCCGAAACCCATTCTCAGGTTGAAAACGCGTTGAAAATTGTACACCCTCTCGCTCATCGTGATGATATCATCCGGACCGATTTTTCTGCCTGTGACAGCAGAGAAGAATGCTGCATAGCTTTCAACGTGAGACATCACCTTGGCCGGCTCCTTTGTACTCCTATTGTCCTCTGGCACAACGTCATTCCACGGAAGCTTGCACAGACCGTTAAGACTGAACCACGTGCGGAACATCGGGAACCAATACAGGTTCTCGGCTTTCTGCTCGAAAGTCGGCATCAGATTATAGACCATGTCGAGGAAGATCAGCCAAGCCTCGTCATGTTGAGGACCTTTGAGCGCGAGACCGTAGCCACCTTGCTGTGCCAATGACTCTTTAGTCACGTATTCAGAGAACTCCAATCCTTTAGCTTCCATACCAATATCATTCAGTTTATCTTGGCTTAAACCATATTTCTCGGCGAAAATTGCCTTCATTCGTCTTATTCCCTGACCAACTACCAGGCCAAACCCCTCGCCCCTTGCCATTTGATGAACAAGCTCGAGCGCAACGTCCCCATTGCCAAATCTCAGGTCCAACCCGCCAGTGACTTTCTTATCAATCAAGCCTACCTCATAGCATTCCATCGTGAAGGCTATGGCAGTCCCAACTGAGATCGTATCCAAACCATACGTGTCACAATAGAAATTCATTTCAGTCACGTAATCCGCGTCAAAAACCCCGCAGTTACTGCCCACTCCTGCTATCGTCTCGTACTCAGGGCCATCTACGAATACTCTGCGGCCTTTGTATGATCCTGTCTTGGGCTCAAAATCCAATATAACATGCGAGCATGCCATTGCACAGCCAACCCAACAGCCGTCGTACCCTTTGTGGAACTTCTTTCGATAAACTTCGCGCCCTAGCTCGTCAGCTTTTGGGTGGCTACCATATCTGTAATTGTTCACGGGAAGAAGGTCAAATTCGTTCATGATCGGCACAAGGTGAGTAGTTCCTACAACCGCCATCTGGTTTTGCTTGGGGTCAAGTGCTCTTATTTCTTGACTGTGAGCGTTACCAATCTTTTTTACCATCTCTGGGTCTGCCGGACCGTTCGTCTCGACAGTTATTCTGCCTGAGTATTTCACAACGATCGCCTTAATCTTCTTGTTGCGAAGAACAGTGCCTATGCCTCCGCGTCCAGCTTGCTTACATCTGTGAATTTTGCGGGCAACATCGAACCATGAGAAGTTTAAGCATCCTAGCAAGGTATGTTCAGCTCCCGGACCTGAAGACACTACGGATATGCTGTTGGGTCTATCACCTGCATACCTCCTTGCCAACAAGTCGATGATCAGATGTGTTTCTGAAGGCAATTCCTTTCCGCTATCAACTTGTACTTTGCCTTCGTCACCGTCTATGAGTATAACAACTTCGGAATCTGCCTTTCCTTGGATTTCGAGCGCATCCCAACCGGCAAACTTGAGGTACGGTCCAAAGTATCCGCCAACATTGGAGTCAATGACCGTTCCTGTTAAGGGTGATATTGAAACAGCCATGCTTTTGCCGCTCCCAGGGTAAACTGGCGTGCCGCCTAATGGGCCACATGCGATACATATCTCGTTTTCAGGTTCGTCCCATCTTATTATTCTGTCTTTAGGCAAAGCGTTCCAAAGAAGCCAGAGGTCGAAGCCTCGACCGCCCGTGAATTTGAGTTTCATGTCTTCAGAAACTGGCTTACTGGCTATCTTCATGCTGGAAAGATTCAAGTAAAGTGTTCTATTGCTATAGCCTCTATCGACTTTACCTAGCTTGTACTTGAACTCTGCAAGAACCAATTCTTATGCCTCAAATCTATGTTAAGCAAACTGCACAGGGCACGCAAATAGGCTTTTCGACACACATGCTCGGTTCTGGAATGGTCTAGTCTCTAGTAGGCGACGCGGTCACTGAATAGATTCGGCCAAAGAGGCTAACCCGATAGCGCGTAAAAAGCCACGTATCATGACTAGATTACTAGCTTTTCAGGCTCCACGTTGCGGTTTTTCAAGCCTAGGTCACTGACCTTGAATTTCTTGTCTCCATAGAGCAGGACGTATTCTTCACCGTTGCATAACGATGTGGCAATTCGACCTATAGCATCGCCCTTCAGTATACCACTTCCGCTTGCGCCGCCAACAACCATCAGTCCGTTTTCTTCAAAAACCAGTGGTTGCCCATCAATTGTATTAATTTCGTAAAGCCCAGCAAAGGCGGAAAAGGGTTGACAATCCTTGAACTGCGGAAAGTATTTGACGAAAACCTGGTAGAGCCCGAACCTGTAGTAGTCCTCTTCGGGTTCAGGATCATCCTCGATCTTGAAGGCCCTCGGAAACTCGTCAGCATAAGCTAACCAAAGCGCGTCCTCCTCTGGAGCAGGTCTAATGTATGCAGATGGCTTAGGGAGGATGGTGAAGGGTAGGCAGCCAGCATCCGTGAATTCTTTCGAGAAAAGCAATTTTCTAAGCTGCTCAGTCTTCGCTTTGATCGAAAAGATCTGTCTTTTCTTCGCCTTGATGAAGCATTCTATCCCGAGGGGATCAAGAAGCTGGGGGGTCCATGCGCCCGCAGCAATTATGGTTTTTTTAGCTCTTATAGGACCCTTATTGGTTTTCGCCCCTGTGATGATCGCATCTTGCCAGAAGTAGGGTTCGCCGGGCATTCCGAAGGGTTGGCGTGGCTCTGCAACAATTTCATCCACATGTGTGTTGTACTGAACTTTTCCGCCCAGCCTGAGGAACTCAGACTCGTAAAATTTAACCAGTGAATCAACATCGATTAATCCTGCTTTTGGGATCAATATGCCCTTGTAAACGTTCCCCAGTCCCATCAACTGGGCCTCTTCATCACCCGCCAAGCTTGTCCTCATGTCGAGCTTCCTTGCCAGCTCATCTTCGCTGTACTCCACATAGTTGAAGCCTTTGCCTGCCAAGTCTTTAAGCACCGGAAGCATTCTGTGGTATCCGTCCTCGTCGAAGAACCATAGGTAACCAGCCCATTGCAGCTTCAAATCAAATTTCAAGTCATCTTGCACGTGTTTGTAGAACTCCGCGGAGGAATCGGCCAAAGCGAAGTTAGTGCGCGATGCAAACAAGCATCGAAAAGCCGCAGCACTCTTTGCTGTGCTGCCCTGGCCTGCCGCGCTGAGTTTGTCGACAACCAGAACGTCAAGCTTCGGATTTTCACTCTTAAGGTGATAAGCAGTTGACAAACCTATGATACCAGCGCCTACTATAAGCACGTCGCATACTGTCATATCGTTCCAACCGGATTTCAGATGGCACTACTAAAAAATCAGATGTGATTTAAGCTTAGCTGTTCAGCCGAATTCAAACCACATTGCGAGAGAACGCTTATTTACCTCTAGGAAATATGATTAACACCAATCGCTCAAAATGAGGTAGACGATTTGAACGTGAAAAGAGAGACAAAAGCGATTTCAAGTCTCATCTTGATCTTGATTATCCTGTGCTCCGTGATATTCGGTGCATTAGTGTCTTACATGTGGGTGATGGCAAACTACTATAACATGCCAGAGGACGCAAGTTTACTCGTGGTAGAAAATTTGGAGTTTTCAGTCGCCGATTTCACCAGTTTCAACGTTACAGTTCTTAACCCTTCGAACTCGGCTCTCGACGCAAACATAACCAACTTTGTCCTGCGCGTTGAGACCCAGGGTCAATTTTACGTTGTTCCAAGCACGTATCCTAGCGTCCCATTCGTGATCGCAAGAGGAACTAGACAAAGTTTCAAATGCATGTTAAATTGGAGCAACATGACCGGTAACGTGATAAGAGTCGAACCCGTAGCAGGCTACGCTTCAACAAGAAGCCCCCTGTACAGCTTGCCATACGCAAGCTTGACAGCTACGCCGAATTTCGATGCCACTGAGACCGTAGATTACTTCAACCTGACACTGAACAGCGACCAATATTCCGAAACCAATCTCACAATTTCGGAAATACAAATATTCAGTGATACCATCAATGCTACCACCCCATTGCTTCCATACGTCTTACAGCCAAACACTACTCAAGTGTTCCGATGTTACAGAAACTGGAACGACCTGAGAGGACAGAATGTGACCATTACCGTAAAATCAGCAGAAGGATACGAACTAGACTTACCGACAGGTAACCTTCTAGGGGCCGCCCTTAGCATTGCCGACGTAGAGTTTGACTATAGCGAATCAACATACTTCAATATGACGATAGCCAGCTCAGAGGATTCCACGACGGGAGCAACCATAAACGCAATAAACTTGACACAGCAGGACGGGAAAACGCTTTCAATCAGGAGCAAGTTTCCGCCACTGAACACGCTTTTCAGCACAATCAGTCCAAATCAGTCTTTAACCTTCATATGTGATTGGGCATGGACTCAACATCACGACGAAAACATCACAATCAACGCTTATACTCGCCAGGACTTTGTCGTCCAAAACAAGACCGTGAGCACACCCCCAGCAATTGTCTGGAACGTGACTGACGTGAATTTCGACTTGAACAATTTAGAGCACTTTACGGTAAACGTAACAAATACGCCTTCATCTCTTCACGAAGTAAACATTACAGGAATATTGCTCAATGGAAATGGCACCATTACTGATCCGCCATCTGCAATCTTGGCGAATGGCAACCAAATGATGTTCAACTGCTCTTTCGATTGGAAGAGTTTAAGAGGAAACAACGCTGTTGTTACAGTACTTGCAGAAGACGGAACAAACGTTTCCACAAATGTGGCACTGCCCATCGTTGGACTGAAACTGTTAGGTGACAGCTTTGTCTATGGCAGCTTGAATGATCAGTACCCCGACATAACAATTCCGTTTCTGATACCATACTTCAACGTTACAGTCACGAATTCCAACAATTCCCTGATTGAAAACCTGACAATAACAAGAATCGTCCTGCAGACAAGAAATGACACCTATGAAATAGATTATGACCTGACAGTACCTAGGTTGGGCCCTAATGGATACACCCTCAAAAAAGGTGACACAGTAACGATCTTGTGCTTCTGGGACTGGACACGATATCTGACAACAGACCACGTGGAAGTCACTGTTTACACAGCAGAGGGCTTCCAAGCATCACGAACATGGTAAGTTGTCACTCCATAACACTTATCTCCGTTTCCCGCTCTTAGGCTAAGTTCTGGAAAGTGATAAGCCTTGACTGACGTGAAAGTTACACAAAGAGTCAACAATATTGAATATGCCATCCGAGACATTGTCCTTCATGCAAAACAGGTCGCAAAGACCGGGAAAAAAATCTTCTATCTGAACATAGGGGACCCAGTCGCGTTTGATTTTGACACTCCACCACACATCAAACAAGCTTTAATAAATGCTGTTGAGGAAGGAGCAAACGCGTACGCTCCGTCAGAAGGTGTACCTGAACTCAGACAGGCCATAGCTCAAAAGGAAAAAAGAGTCAATAGCGTCGAAGTTTCACCGGATGACGTAATTGTTACTCAAGGAATTTCTGAGGGAATCCAGATGGTTATGGCTGCACTTATTGATGCCGGCGACGAGATTCTTCTTCCTGGCCCAACATATCCGCCCTACATTTCATATGCAAGGTTCTTTGGTGGAAAACCGATCACATACGAAACCGTTGAAAAGGACGGGTGGCAACCAAACATTGACGACTTGAGAAGAAAAATCTCAGAGAGAACACGTGGCATAGTAGTCATTAATCCCAATAACCCATCTGGCGCACTTTACGAGGAGAAAATCGTAAAACAGATATTAGACCTGGGAGGTGAATATGACGTTCCAGTCTTGTCAGATGAGATTTATGATCAGATAATATACGGGAAGAAGTTCGTCAGCACTGCTGCTTTGGCTAGAGACGTCCCTATTGTAGGGTTCAACGGGTTTTCAAAAGCCTATCTGATGACAGGCTGGAGACTGGGTTACCTATACTTCCATGATGGAGAAGGGCGACTCGAAAAGTTGAAACAGGGTGTAGAGAAGGAAACCAGAATAAGACTCTGTGCAAACACGCCAGTTCAGAAAGCAGGAGTGGCTGCTCTAGATGGCCCCCAAGATCACATAAAGGAGACCGTTCAAAAACTCAGGGAAAGAAGAGATTACGCTTGGAAAAGACTGAATGAAATCGAAGGGATAAGCTGCACAAAACCGGAAGGTGCATTCTATGTTTTCC
>JBGPBD010000020.1:0-8202 GCA_041481045.1 Bathyarchaeia archaeon
CTACAAGAGTGAGATGACCGACGCTGTGGACTTGGTTGTCGTCGGAGCTTTTCACGGTAGAGGCAAACGTGCAGGAGCTTACGGGGCTTTGCTGTTGGCAGCGTATGATCCTGACGGAGACACTTTTGAAACTGTGACAAAGTGTGGAACAGGCTTCACAGACGAAGATCTAGAAAAGCTTCCTAAAATGTTGAAGAAGCATGTTGTAGATCGCAAACATGCGCGGGTACAGTCGCTCATTGAGGCTGAGGTATGGTTTGAGCCGAACGTAGTGCTGGAGGTCTTGGGGGCAGAGGTGACGCTCAGCCCAATTCACACGTGCGCCACAAATGCTATCCGCAGAGGAAATGGGTTGGCGATAAGGTTCCCCCGTTTCACTGGGAAATACCGGTTGGACAAGGCGCCTGAAGATGCAACGACGTCAAAAGAGATCGTCGAAATGTATCAGAGGCAGCTAAAGAAGATTGCGGAGAGCCAAACATCAGCAAAGCCTTAGACACAGGCTTCGTCTGCTAGGGCTTCAAGAACCTTTTTACCTACGACTATGACCTAGAATATGAGAGAAGCCTCTGGGGAGAGAAGTCAACTTTGAGGGTTTCCTTGAAAATAGCCCATTGATCTCGAGTTCTTGCGTTACTGATTATCGTTGTTTCAAACAGTCTTTGCATGGGTAGCTTTGCGGCTTCGTGTTTTTTGGACAGCAGGGTCTTCGTTTTTGCCGTAAAGTGGCAGGTTTCTTTTACACTAACGTTTTTATAGGCTGAAATGCCGTTTCTATATTGGTGACTGTTATGCCACAAGTCAGATGTCCCAACTGCGGACAGACGATAAACTTGGCAAACCGGAAAGGTATTGATGTCGATATGATAAAAAAAGCTGTGCAGAAAGAAGACAAGAGCTTTACAGATTTGCTACATGTAACACAGCTTCCTCGGAAAACGCTGAGTCTGCGACTCAAGGAGCTGCGTGGAAATGGCACCATTGTCAAAACTGATGGCATGTACCGGCTTAACGGCGGTCATAGCCCTGTTTATAAGGGAGCTAGCTTTGCTCGAAGGTTTTCTGCTCCTTTCAGCGACAAGAGAAGAGTGGCTGTTTTCCTGATGGTGTTCCTGATCGGCGTTCCAGTATCCGCGCAAGTATTCGCAACGTTCTTTGCGAACCATGCGCCTGAAGCCCAGCCAATCATTCAAGAACCAACAGTTCTAGGAAGCTTCACAGCAGCTATTGAGGTTCAGAACGTCAACGAACTTTACGCCTGGCAATGCGTAGTAACCTTCAACTCGAGCAAACTCAAAGTACTGGACATCAAGTCTGGAGAGTTTCTGGCCGCTGATTTCCCGCTGCTTGTAAGTGCCTTTTCAGATCCAAATACCTTAGCGATCGGTGCTACTTTGAAGGGCGATGAACCGGGAAAAACTGGTGGCGGTACTTTGGCTACCGTTGTCTTTGGATATTTCGAAGCAGACTATGAGATGCCTGAAATAGTGTCTGCATGGCGGTTTATGGAAACCTACTGGATAGACAGTGCGCTCAATGAGCACTCAGATCCAGCGGCTTTCTCTTTGTCTGTCTCTGGCGGGCAATAGAGTGCAAGTTTGCCGCACTTCAAAAATCCCTTTTTTTTTGTGTAAGTGTCAAAGAAACCTTTTTTCTAATGATGGAAAGGCTAGAAGCCTAAAGTCTCTGCGATCCTGTTGACTGCAGGCACGTTCAACTGCCAAAGCTTATATAATCTTTTGCTCTCACCCCTCATTGTAAGGTCATGTATATGACTGGGAAAGAAACTAGGCATGCTGAGTGGCCTCTTTTCTATAGACTTGTTCTGAAATTTCCGAAACTCAGCGTTGAAGGCGTTCATCCAGTAATTCAAGGCTTCTTCTGGGTTATCGGTATTCCGATTTTTCTTATAGGCTATGTTTTCTTCAACCTAGGATTAATGGTGTATCTGTCTTTTCCGTATAACTATGCTGTGGCCGGTACTGCCGGCTTCTTGTTGTTCATGCTCATAAGCAGAATTCTGGTAGAAAGAACCATTAATTCGGCAAACGCAGCCATCAGTGACAAACAGGTTTGGCGGGAAGTCAAAGGAGCTGTAGAGGATTATCTTAGTGTTTGCAGGAACCTGAAGGATAAGAAAGAAACCGAAGCGTAATTGGATAATGGAGCGCAGCAGTACCGCCATTTTTTGTGGAAACCAATACTTTAGTGCATGTTGCAAGTCTCTTCTTGAATGATCCGTGTTGGAAGAAGCGCTAGCGTTTTTGACCTCGTGCCGGTTTTCTGTTCGCCTTGGGTTTCAGAATGGTCAGTATCGAGCCTACTGTGGCGGTTGCGGCGATTAAGAAGATGTTTAAGGCTGTGGGTTCCAGCAAAGTTCTTGCTTCCAGCCATGTTTCCTTCACGAATGCGGCGATTGGACGATCCTCAGTTTCATTCTTGAGGCCGCGGAACAAGAATATGTATTTGTCTGTGTCCAAGTCGCGGAGTCCGAAATCGGCATGTAACTTTTCAATCCTTCCGTCTATGAATATGGGGCTGGGATAAGCGTAGGATTTTGTTGTGTTCAGGCTGTAGTCATCAAAGCCGAAATCCACTAGGGTGAAAAGCCCGGTTTCGTTAACCACTAGCATGATCAGTCGCGACTGGCGGTCTCCGTCAGCAGGCAAAATCATGCCTTTAACTTCATAGCCATATTTGCCGCTATGCCTTAAAGTAACGTTGAAACCCACCCAGCCGCGTGGAGTGCTTTCTTCGCTAGCGTTCCAAGGCGGAACATAGACCGGAACTTCACCATCCAACTGATAAGATTTTGTAGGATCATCTACAACTGCCCAAGCCCATGATTCCTGGAAAGCTTTCACATCCGTGGCTATGACGAAACCTATGCTTAACGCGATGAATAATAACAGTAATCCAAGCCATCTCCAAGATGGCGATAGCGATTTTCCCATTGAAGTCACGCTTTCCTAGCTTCTTGGACGATTTTGCGTCTTGCCTTACGTTTTAAGCTCTTGGCGCCCCAAGCAGTGGCAACCGCGCCCACAGCAACTGTGGATATGCCCAAGGGCAAGAGTGAACTGTACGGATGTGTGACCTCAATTCGTATTACGTTGAGGGTAAGCGTCGGGGGGCTTGCTGGCTTAGGAATATGATCCTCACCTATGACCCGTTCGGGCTCAAGCTCACATTCGACCATGTATTCCCCGCTTCTATCCACCCTTCCTCCAATCGCATCCGGCGTTTCTTCTGCAACAAGAGTCCCATTCTGGATCGTCTCTATGGAGGCAATACTGAGGAGGAAGCCATAGGGGGCTGCTGGTGTTATTCCGAGGGGGGGCATGAGTGTCACCTTAAACTGAGTAAGCGTGCTCGTGGAGTTGTCTGTTATGTTTATCCACAGGTATTTTCTGTAGAGAGGTTGATCCTCTTCGGGTTCCAGATAGAAAAGATAGGACCAATCTGGGTGCGGCAAAAATCTTAGTGTGAGATTTTCGCCTTTTTCAAAATATGCCGAGATAGTCCAACTTTTGTCTAGGCTTGCAATCATTTGTGTTTCGGTCCTTTCTTGCTGTGCAGCACCGGAAGCATAGGTCAAGAAAAGTCCTGCAAGAAGAATAACAAGTCCGGCTGCCAACGTCTTCTTCAATATGGATCCCTTGCGTTTTCTAGAGGAATAGAGGTTTATTGGCTATTCATAAACATTGCTACTTTCATGTAAGACCAATGGGGAATGCGGAACCTGAGAGCCCAATCAGTTTTCTAAGTCGGAATTTGCATGCCGGGGTAGAAAGACTTTTGACGGAGGGGGGTTTCTAGAGGTAATAGTGGGTGGAGTATGGTTCGTGCATTGCGGTTTTCCTCACTTTGGATACTATTGTGCTTGTTCATAGCCTTGAATGTCTCATTTTTCGCTTTTTGTGCTTTTCCAAGCGAAAGCACAGCTTTGATTGTCGTTCCAACAGATTATCCAACTATACAAGCAGCTATAGATGCAGCAAACATCGGCAACACCATTTTGGTAATGCCCGGTACATATAGAGAGACTTTGACTATACGCAAGACTCTGAAGCTAATCGGGAGCGGTGCTGACTCGACCATAATAGAAGGCGATGGCATAAGACACACGGTATACGTAGAAGGTGTGAGTGGCTTTGCCCTTTCAAATTTCACCGTGAAAGCCGCTTCAGGCTCCTCAAGGTCTGGTGTATACATAATGAGAGGGGCCAACAATTCTGTAGAAAACGTTACGGTAACCGGGCATTTCTATGGAATTCACATTTATGATTCAGGCAGTAGCAAGCTCAGGAACAACAATATGATAGGCAATAAGTATGGCCTTAGAGTTTGGGGTTTATACCTTTCCCATTTTCTACACGACATCGATTCTTCCAATCTAGTGAATGGACAACCAATTTGTTACTGGGTAAGTCAACAAAACCTGACTGTTCCTCAGAATGTTGGTTATGTTGCTTTGATTAACTGCACCGATATCGTGGTAAAGAATCTAAACTTATCTAGTAATTCGGCAGGGGTGCTCCTTGCATACACAAACAATTCAATGATAACTGGAGTTTCGGCTTCGGAAAACGAAGATGGGCTGTATCTGGTATGCTCTCACAATAACCTCATCATAAACAATAGTCTGTTAAACAATTATTGGAATGGAATCCTGACAATCTCCGCCGCCAATAACAACATTATCGCAAATGTCCTGAACAACAACACATGGTGGGGAATCCGTCTTTCCCACTCTGCGTATCTTCTGTCCACATACTCTGAGAATAATGTAATCCTGGGGAACATCGTATCCAACAGCTCTGTCGGAATTTATTTTGAAAGCTCCAATAACAACACTGTAAAGGGAAATACTGTGGAAGACAACAAACAATACGCAATTGTGCTTGATCAATCTAGCGGGAACATTTTGTACAAAAACACTGTGAAATACAACGAGTTCGGTGTACGTGTTGATCGATCAAACAATAACCTTCTGTACGGCAACATCTTTCTTAACAATACCTCTCAAACAAGCGTTTATGAGTATTCACCGTCCAGAAACAATTGGGACAACGGCTATCCCACGGGTGGAAACTACTGGAGTGACCATGTCTGCGTTGACGAGCACAGCGGTTCTAACCAGGACCTGCTTGGCAGCGACGGCATATGCGACACCCCTTACATCATTGACGCTAACAGCCAAGATAGATATCCGCTACGTGAACCTCCAGCCGCCAACAAGCCGCCGAAGTCGCAGTTTAGTTATGAACCATGGGAACCGAGAATCAATGTCTCAATTGATTTTAGGAACTTTTCCGCAGACTTGGATGGTCATATAGTTTTGTCGATATGGAATATCGCTGACGTATACTATGTTCAAAGCCAAAATGTGACGCATATTTTTGGAGAGGGAGGAACTTATCCTATAATGCTGACTGTTTTTGATGATGAAGGCAAAGCTGACACTGTTGCCACAGATTTGGCTGTTAGGAGGAATTATGCATACCTCACATTTTTGACTTCTGATGAGGCGTTCGTTGGAGAAGATTTTGCAGTATCTGTAGTTCTGCAAAGCGAAAGTGACTTGCTCTTGACAGATTCGCTTGTCAACTTTTATTTGATCGACGAAGCTGGCTACGAGTTGATTGGGTCGTCTTTCACCAATTCGTCGGGGGTAGCCACGATTTACTACACAACTGCTGAGATTGGAGAATTTAAGGTGTGGGCGACATTCGAAGGCGATCGTTGGCATGATGGAGCTGGGAAACTGCAAGATTTGTTTGTAAGAGCGCGATATCCAGATGTCTTATGGATCTTAGTTGGTGTTTTGTTGTCGGTTGGTCTAGCTCTGTGGGTCATAAGGTGGTTGAAGGCTAGAAGAAGATTATGATGCGGTACTCGTTAGAGATGTTTTGTGAGGAAATGCCGTGAGTTGGCGAACTTGGACTATTTTTCTTTCAATTGGTGTATTGGTTCTTGCCTTCGCTTTTGGAGCTTGGGTGATTGAGAAGAGCTATTCTGCTGGTCTGCATAATCTAGCCGAAGCTTCGCCTTGCAGGAAGATCATTAGAGTTCCCCAAGACTTTGCTATCATACAGTCGGCGATAGACGCGGCAAACGAGGGAGACATTGTTTTTGTAGGTTCAGGAGTTTACTATGAAAATCTTGTCTTGAACAAAAGTATTTCTTTGCTTGGAGCCGGCTATTCCGAAACGATTGTTGACGCAAACAAAACTTCACATGTTGTTACGATATCTTCAAGTAATGCTGTAGTGGCCGGTTTCACTTTCCAAAATGGCGGGTTAGCGATACCTTCCTTCTACGGCGTCAAAATAGACAATGTAAACAACGTCACGGTGAGCGACAATTTTGTCTCGGGGAATTTTGTGGGGATAATGTTGGGAGACAAACAGCGTGGGTCAAATGATAATATCGTTAGAAACAATATACTAACGAAAAATCGTTATGGCATTTTCGCTGACCACGCGAATGCCAACTTGCTCTATGGAAATGTTGTTACAGGAAATGGTTGGAACGGCGTAGAGATTGCTTGGGGCGGGAACAATGTTCTTGAAGCAAACAGTATTTCTCACAATAGAGCTTATGGGCTTGAAATTGTCTCGAGCACACCTTCACTATACAACCGCATTTTTCACAACAATTTTGTTAATAATACATTCAAAGTTTCGGTCTATGGCTTACCTAATATCTGGGATGATGGTTATCCCAACGGAGGTAATTACTGGGGTGACTACGAAACCATCGACCTGTATTCAGGGCCAAATCAAAACGAGCCAGGTAGCGACGGCATAGCAGATCGACCTTGGCTTATAGACTCAAATAACAATGACCGCTACCCGGTGGCTAATCTCTTCAAAATCCCACAACCTCCAGTGGCAGATTTCGCCTATTCTCCTGAGTCACCCCGTGCAGACGAGAAAATAACTTTCAATGCGTCTACTTCAACCTTCGACAATGGAGAAATGGTCGACTATGTGTGGGATTTTGGTGACGGGAATGTCGCCACGGGAGTTACAGCAACCCATACGTATGCAAGAAACGGAAACTTTACGGTTTTCTTGAATATCACTGGCAGCAATGGGCTTTGGGGCTTTCGAATAAAGCCCGTAGCTGTTCGTGAGGCATCAAGCAACTTTTTCATAAGCGCTGAGCAATTTGTATGTGTAGCTCTGACAATGGGGTCCACGTTTATTGTAGTTGCATACCTGCTGAGGACAACGCGTAGGAAATCCGGGCGGAAATGAACTGTTTCATTCGGAGTTAGGTTCGATCCCTTTATTATAGTGGGCTTGAATTGCTGTTTCCCGAAAGCATCTTATATGCGGGCAATTTCATGTTATATGGGAAAGAAGAATGTCTGAGGTTTTCAATAGATGGACATGGATTGTTGTGGTAGGCTTGATTCTGATACTGGTAGTGCCACTGATTGTGGTGTGGACGATTATTGAGTTGCCGCCTGAACTTCGTCTTGTGGCGACAATTTCGATAATTCTTTTGTGGGGCGTTGTGGCTGGATACAAAGATTGGGTGATCGCTAAACGCAGGGAACAAGAAGATATGCCATCAAGAACTTGGGAATTTCCTTTTCGGGCCTCGGCCGCTTGGATTGGCGCTTTCGCTTAGATTTGCGCTTTGAAGTCTATGGGCCATCAGGTAGAGCTTGTATTATTCCATTTTGAGAGCCTCAACATCGAAATCCTCTAAAACTCGAGTTTGGCGTCAGCTTTGGACTTCGTGGCTACCTGACTCTTCAGTCAAGAGCGGATCTTTGATTCTTGTTAGATAAGCGCTTTTTGTTATTCTTGGGATAACATATACCCCTAGCAATGCTCCGACAAAAAAGCCAATGACAGCTCCTATTGATCCTCCAATTGGGAATCCGAGCACGCCTCCAAGTATGCAGAAGTACAAGACTCGTAGTCTTGTCAGCTCGACCACGAGAAAGACACCGAAATTGAAAAGTATGTTGAGAGGAATTTCCTTGAGGGTTATTTTTATCATTACTTCATCTTCCAACTCGGCTGGCAAACGCCAAGCTGGATACTTGAACTCGCCTCCGACGTAGGTAGGTGCGCTAACGAATAGGAAAGCGCCTGTGGGGGTTCCGTATCCACTAAGCCAGCTGAGAGGATATACAAATGGATTGAATGTGGCGCTGAAGTTAGCGTCGAACAACCAATA
>JBGPBD010000021.1:0-8199 GCA_041481045.1 Bathyarchaeia archaeon
CAGTTGACTTATTAGAGAAAACCATTCTGCAAAGTGATTCTGAAAGCACTTAGGCAAGTAGGCCTTTCTTGATGGAGTCTAGCATCGCCTTGATTCTGTCTGTTTCACTCAGATTGCAGCTATCATGGGAATGGGCAAGTCTGCGTCGGGCAACCTCCTGAATATTCTGACTCGGCCGTGACAAACTTACCTCTTTCCGTCTTCACTTCCCCAATGTACAGAACCTGTTCAGGCTTGCTTCCATATCTGAAAACTGTGACCCCCTTGCATTTCAACTTCCAAGCAAGCTCGTAGATTTTTCTAACATCCTCAGCTGATGCCTCTCGGGGCAGGTTAACGGTTTTCGACACAGCGTTGTCCGTGTACTTCTGGAATACTGCCTGCATTTTAACGTGCCATTCTGGCTGGATATCAAGGGCAGTGACGAAAAGCTCTCTGACATCATCCGGAATGCCTTCTATCTTCTGCAACGAACCAGTCGCGGCTATTTTTTCAAGAAGCTGCGCGCTGTAGAATCCTCTCTCTTTGGCCACCATTTCAAACAATGGGTTGGTTTCGAAGAGTCTTGTTCCGTTCAACACGTTTCTTATGAATGAAATTGCAAAAATAGGCTCGATTCCTGAGGAGCAGCCTGCGATTATGCTTATGCTTCCTGTCGGTGCTATGGTTGTTACCGTGGAATTTCTCATGGCGTCATATCTGCCCTTCCAAATGCTCTTGTCGAAGTTCGGGAAGGACCCTTTTTCCTCGCCAAGTTTTACAGACTCTTTGTGAGACTGCGTTTCAACAAACTTCATCAGCTCTTCGCCCAATGCTAAAGCCTTTTCAGAATTGTATGGGACGCGCAGTTTCACCAGCATGTCAGCGAATCCCATAACTCCGAGGCCTATTTTCCTGTTGGCTCTCGTTATTGCCTCAGTTTCTTTCAAGGGATACCTATTCTCGTCAATAACATCATCAAGAAATCGTACACAATTGTGCACGGTTTCTTCAAGCTTCCCCCAGTTTATCTTCCGATCTTCTACCATTCTTGACAGATTTATTGAACCTAAATTGCAGGACTCATACGCAAGCAGAGGCTGCTCACCACATGGATTAGTGGCCTCTATTCTCCCGACCTCTGGTGTTGGATTGTGTCTGTTGATTTCATCAATGAAGACTACCCCAGGGTCACCGCTTTGCCATGCGGACTTCGCCATGAGACCCCACACTTCCTTGGCGGCGAGCTTCCCAACTTCCTCTTTGCTTCGAGGGTTGACGAGCCAGTAGTCCCCGCCGCCTTCAACTGCCTTCATGAAGTCATCTGTTGCTGCGACGGAGATGTTGAAGTTAGAAAGAAATCCTGGCTGTTGCTTTGACTTGATGAATTCAATAATGTCTGGGTGATCAGCTCTCAAGATCGCCATCATGGCGCCCCGTCTTCTTCCTCCAGCTTTTATGATTTCCGTGGAGACGTCGAAGACTCGCATGAAACTCACTGGGCCTGAGGCTACGCCTTTGGTTGACTTGACTATGTCTCCCTTCGGTCTGAGTTTCGAGAAATCAAAACCTACTCCTCCGCCTGTCTGTTCAATCAATGCCATGTTCTTGACTGCAGTGAATATGCTTTCAAGAGAGTCTGCAACAGGTAAAACGAAGCAGGCGGAGAGCTGACCAAGCTCTGTTCCGGCATTGAAAAGAGTCGGAGAATTGGGAACAAACTCAAGCCTAGACATCATCCCATAGAAGGTCGCTTCGGTTTTCTTTTCATCTCCACCATATTTTCGCTCATTTTTTGCTATTGCTCTTGCGATTCTCATGAACATCTGTGCCGGAGTCTCGACGATCCTCTCATTCAAGTCTTTTAGAAGGTATCTTCTTCTCAGAACTTCCATCGCGTTGACGGTTAGTTTCGGTTCCTCAATCCCAAGCTTTTCCCGGAGACTTCTTATTTCATCTTTCTTCTTTCTGTAAGCCTCATATCCTACGGCTACCTTCTCGTAGCCTCCTCTTTTCAAAACTTCTATGACAAGGTCCTGTGCATCTTCAACAGAAGGGATCTTCTCTGTGAATCTTTCATTTATGAACTTGGTTATCTCTTTCGTGAGACTTTCTGCTTTCTGCCCATCTTCAAGTTCGACAGCAATGAATGCCTTGTGGATTGCGTCTTTGATTCTGCTTGAATCAAAATCAACGATTCTCCCATCTCTCTTTCTGATTTTAGTGACAGGCATAATTCCACAATTAGATTTCCGTGGATTGGAATATTAAAGTTTTCAAGAAGAAAATTGGTTGATACAATCTAGTCTTTCTTGATGAACTGGTCCTTAGATGCCCCGCAAATCGGGCATATCCAGTCTGCAGGCAGCTCTTCGAAAGGTGTTCCAGGTTTAACTCCTTGCTCCGGGTCGCCCACGCCTGGATCATATATGTATCCACAAATGGTACACTCCCATTTTTCCAAGGTTTTTCACCACTTTTGATTGCAAAATCTTATCAATCTTGCCTATTTAAACTGTGCAACAAGAAAAACAAAAAACAACAGATCTATGAGATTTCGGTTTGTGGTGGTCATGCCTGAGCTTCCAGAGATAACAGTTATTGCAGGGCAGATGAATAATGAGTTGAAGGGAAAATGTATTGCAAATGTCGAAGACAAACAGCCCAAACATTTGAACATGAACATACAAGAATTCGTTAGGAAAGCCAAAAGAAAAATTTTTGGAGATGTCTCGGGCAAAGGAAAATGGCTGTTCATCAAACTCCAGCCAGCCTATTTCATGCTTATCAACCTCGGAATGGGCGCAGAAATACTCTACTTCAACGCGAAGCGAAAACCGCCAGAAAATGCTCAGTTCAAGCTGACTTTCACGGACAAGACTGGGTTCGCTATTCATTTCTGGTGGTTCGGCTACGTTCATCTCGTAAGCGAGAGAGACTTAGCCAGACACAAGCTAACTTCTCGGCTTGGCATCTCACCGATAGATGATAGTTTCACGTTGGATCATTTCAATGAGCTTCTTGCGAACAAGAAAACAGGCATAAAGAGCTTCCTGCTTGACCAGAAGAACATAGCAGGGATCGGAAACGTCTACGTGCAAGACATCCTGTTCAAGGCTAAATTACATCCTAACCGAAAAAGCTCAACTCTATCTGAAGAAGAAAAACAAGCCTTACACAACGCGATGCTCGAAGTCTTGAACAACAGCATCAAACTAGGTGGAGCAGCCTTTGAAGTAGATTTCCACGGCGAAAAAGGCAAGTTTACGTCAGACAACTTTCTTGTTGGCTACAAGCCAGGAAAACCCTGCCCAGAGTGCAAGACAATTATAGAGAAGATCAGGATTGGCAGCACAGCATCCTACATTTGTCCAAATTGTCAACCCGAAAGGTAAAAAGGGAGAGGATTCGAAGACAGTTTTTGGCAATGATGACTAGACCATGGCTCTAAGTTTCGCGACCAGTTCCTCTTTCAATTTTTTGTCCGCTTCTATTTCTTTTCGGGCCTTTCTCCAATCTGCGGAGCAACGGCCATAGCTTGATTGTTCACCTATGTACTTGTGGATAACTTCGTCAATCTTCTTTTCATTCTTAGCGGTGACTTCCACTCCAGCTTCCTTCAAGACGCCGTTGAACCATTTCCAACAAGTCATCCCAATCACCAACCTAAGCTTTGCAATTGCACGAACAACTTGCCCTCGATAAGCGATTCTTCAGCTTATTTCGTTTTCTTTTTCTTCTTCTCTCGGTATTGTTGGGCACATCGTTCGCAGCAGAAAATGTACTGCTTGCCCTCAATCACCGTGCCGTAAGCCGCAAGCTTGCACGTTTCTGAGAGAATCTCAGATCTGCAGAACTCGCAACGGACAAATTCCGGGGTCACTTTTTCACCTCTTTCTGCTTCTTGTAATAGTCTTCAATCGCAGCGTGTAACGCGTCAGCAGCAAGATTGGAGCAATGCATCTTCACTGGGGGCAGACCGCCAAGAGAATCCGCTACGCTTGCACGTGTGATTTTCATTGCTTCTTCCAATGTTTTTCCTTGGGCAATTTCAGTTACCATGCTGCTGGTTGCAACTGCCGCGCCGCATCCGAAGGTTTTGAACTTTATGTGTTCAATGCGGTTGTCTTTGACTTTGATGTAGATCGTCATGAGGTCTCCGCAAACGGGGTTTCCAACGGTGCCCACACCGTCTGCGTCTGGGATTTCACCCATGTTCCGCGGGTTTCTAAAGTGATCCATGACCTTTTCTGTGTACATCACTCATTCATCTCCTTTGGTGTTAGAGGCGACATTGATCTTAACCTCTTAACGATTCCAGGCATCAAGCTTATCACGTAGTCAGCTTCCTCTTCAGTGTTTTGCTTGCCCAAAGAAAACATGAGAGAACCATGAGCTTCTTCGTGCTTGAGCCCTATTGCCAGAAGCACGTGAGATGGCTCCAAGGTTTTTGCGGTGCAAGCCGAACCTGATGAAGCGGCTACTCCCATAATGTCTAGGCTAAGCAGCATTGATTCGCCTTCGATGAAGCTGTAGCGCACAGATACGTTGTTAGACAAACGCTTAGTCGCATGCCCATTCAGGAACGAATAGCGTGTTGGTTCAAGCAAGCCTTTGATCAGCCTGTCTCTCAACTTCACGAGTCTCTCGCTCTCGGTTTGCATCTCCGTTCGTGCTATTTCAGCTGCTTTCCCAAAACCAATTATGCCAGGTATATTCTCTGTTCCTGATCTAAGGCCGCGTTCCTGCCCGCCGCCGTGTAGTGAAGGCTCAACGCGTATCCCTTCTTTAATGTAAAGCGCTCCTACTCCTTTCGGTCCATACATGTCGTTGGAAGAAAGTGAAAGCAAGTCTATGCCATCGTTCTTAACGTCTATTGGAACCTGCCCGTTCGCGGCGGTTGCGTCCACATGCAGATAAGTGTTCTTGCTATGCACTATTTTGCTTATGTCTCTTATGGGTTCGATTGTTCCGATTTCCCCGTTTGCATAGACCATAGTGACTAGAACGGTTTTGTCAGTGAGCTCCTTTTCCAAGGCTTCAAGATTGACAAAGCCATACTGGTCCACTGGGAGAAAAACGGCTTCGAAGCCCTTGGTTGTTAGGAATTTGCATGGGTTGACGACCGACATGTGCTCGACGCTGGAGGTTATGATTCGTGTTCCACGATCCTTGTAACGGTATGCTATACCCTTAATTGCTAGGTTGTTGCTTTCGGTTGCTCCTGAGGTGAAGATTATCGATTCTTTCTTTTCCGCGTTGATTAGCTGTGCAACTTTCGCCCTAGCTTCTTCAAGCGCGTTTTTGGCTTCTTGACCAAAGGCGTGCAACGATGATGGATTGCCATAGAGCGATCTCATATATGGCAAAAGCTCTTCTATGACTCGCGGGTCAACTGGTTTTCCAGCTGAATAGTCCATGTAAACGCGTTTCTGAGATGCGATATTTTTCGCTTCCTTCTGAGTCGTCATTTTGTCTTTCTAATTAATATACGAACCTTGTTCCCGTCTTTGCTCACGCTCACTATTTCCTGTTCCAAGTGTTTTGCCAGACTCTTTATGTCTTCTTCTGCAGCTGGGTCATCGGCCAAGACTTCGAGGACTTCGCCCTTTTTCATCTCGTCTAATTCCATTCTTGTTTTGAAGACGGGTTCAGGGCAGTACAGACCGAGACAATCCAGCTTCCGGTTAGGCTTGGCTGTCATAATTCGACCCCGTTGAAGAAAGTGCAAAACGGACTGGATAAAAAGGTTTTCTGTCTAGGCTTTCTTGCAGGCTGTCAGGATTCTAGAGCGAAAAAGTGGGAATGATGCCGTTGTCGTGCGGTGTTTGATCTAGGTTTTGATTTTTATTGCCTGTGTTGGACATTGTGTTTCGCATGCTAAGCATTGAATGCAGTCTTTTTCTCTGACTGGATCTGACTTCTTTTCGGAGGTCGGGTGTCCATGGGCATCAGCCCAGTCAAACAATGATACGGGGCAGACTTCGATGCAGACGCCATCACCTGTGCAGATTTCCCAGTCTACAGCAACGTTGGTTCCATGTATTCCCTGTTTCTTAGGCGGCTCAACCGGTCCCCAAACATCGTGCCCATTGTGCTGACCCACGACTTTCCGGTTCTTCTGGAAATCAGGATCTATTGGCAAAGCCATTCACCGGTTCCTAATTGGTTGAAGGCTAACGATATTAGATTTTCTGCGGCACCAAGCGGTAAAGACCATCAATTGTATCCTATTCTCCAGACAGCGAAGAGTCTCGGTTTGGGTGAAAGAATGTTTTTTATAATTGGAAGGTCTATGTCGTCATGGCGATTCTATGAAGATCAACGATTTTTCTTTTCTGATAGGAGGGGAAGCTGGGGCCGGGATCAGTCGCTCCGGTTTCCTTCTGGCGAAGGCTTGCATGCGAGGAGGACTCAATATTTTCGGCATGAACGATTATCAGTCTCTCATTCGAGGAGGACACAACTTCTACATTGTCAGAATATCTGATGGTGAGATATTTTCTCAGCCCGATCAGGTAGATTTGCTTATCGCGTTAAACGCTGAAACGGTGATGCGGCACAAGGATGAACTTGTCTCGGGTGGAGGAATAATCTATGACGAAGATGATATTGCTGCCAATGCAGAGACGCTTGGCAGAAAAGACTTGAGGCTTTACCCTATTCCGTTGAAGAAAACAGTCATAGATGAATTGAAAGAGCCGCATAATCTTATAATGAGGAACACTGTGGCTCTGGGAGCGACAATCGCGGTAACCGATTATGATTTTGCCTTGTTGGAAGAGATATTAAGAGATACCTTCAAGCCAGAAGTGGCAGACTTGAACATCAGAGCTGCTCGAATAGGATACAGCTATGTTAAGCAGAACTTCGAAGGCGACTTTGAATATCGACTGAAGAAGACTGAAAAGGCAGGGAAAGAACGAATCTTTCTAAGTGGAAACGAAGCTGTGGGATTAGGTGCCTTGAAGGCCGGTTGCAAATTCTACGCAAGTTACCCGATGACGCCTACTACAGGTCTGCTGCACTTCATGACCTCAAACGAGAGAAGCTACAACATGATTGCAATGCAGCCTGAAGGAGAGATCGCTGCCGTAAACATGATAGCAGGCGCGGCTTTCGCTGGCGCCAGAGTCATGACAGCCACTTCGGGAGGAGGCTTCTGTCTAATGAGTGAAGGCTTGGGGATGACTGGGATGACTGAAACACCGGTTGTTATTATGGTTGGGCAGAGACCCGGCCCAAGCACGGGGCTGCCAACTCATTCGGCTCAGGGGGACCTGAGATTTGTGGTTCACGCATCACAGGGAGAGTTTCCAAGGATGGTTATAGCGCCAGGAGACATCGAAGAATGCTTCTACGAGACCATGCGGGCATTCAATTGGGCTGAAAAGTATCAGCTTCCGGTTATATTGCTAACCGATAAGTACATTGGTGAAAGCGAAGTGTCAGCTGAACCGTTTGATGTGAATCGAGTGAAGGTTGAGAGAGGTTCGCTGATAATGCATGATTATGAAGGGCGGAAAGAGTACGGCAGATATGAGATTACTGAAACTGGAGTGTCCCCTAGGGCTGTTCCATTGTGTAAAGGAGTCATTATCCACGCGAACTCGGATGAACATGACGAGTATGGAGTCACCACTGAAGACCCAGGAATAACAACAGCTATGATGGATAAGAGAATGAGAAAACTCGATACGATTGCCAAGGAGATTGAAGAGAGAAACATTGAGGCGGTCAAATTCTTCGGACCAGAAGAAGCACAAGCAACGATAATATCATGGGGGTCAACTAAGGGTCCGATTCGAGAAGCCATGAAGCTTCTCGCGCTGGAAGACATAACGACAAACTATCTTCAAATCCTGTATTTGCATCCGTTTCCCAAAAGCAAAGTTGAAGAGGTTTTGGATCGGGCTAAGAAAACAATAGTGGTGGAGCATAACAAGACCTCCCAGCTTTCAAGTCTTGTTCGAGATCACAACCTGAGAAAGGTAAATCACAAGATTCTGAAGTATGATGGAAGACCATTCAACCCAGGCTATCTTGCTGAACGGATCAAGGAGGTGCTATGAGAGTGGTTGATGCGAAGGATCTTGCAACTTCTGCCAAGATCACTTGGTGCCCAGGCTGCGGCAATTTTGGGATTGTTTCAGCTTTCAAGAATGCAATCGCAGAGCTTGGCCTCGAGAGAGAAAAAGTTGTCATAGTCTCTGGAATAGG
>JBGPBD010000022.1:0-8030 GCA_041481045.1 Bathyarchaeia archaeon
AAAAGGTCTACACGCTTCGCAGTCAAAATTGGACTCAGATGGACGCAAGGGAAGAAAGGTCAGATCCACGCGCCCATCCAGAGTCGCATCAACAAGAACGAACTATTTTGCGTATCCGAGCGAGGAACCTATACTGGAATCAACAGGCCTTCTGATTCTGGAATATGAGGTTTTATAAATGACTTGGCCTTGTCCACTCAGTGGATACGTATTCATCAAGATTCCCAAGAGGACGTAATACTGCCTTAAGAACCCAAGGCCCCTGTCTGTCGCCCTATACATGGCTCTGCCTTTTTGCATTTCGATCTCGACAAAACCCATGGTAATGAGCGAGTTTAAGAACTTCTTAAGTTGAGCACAGTTTATACTCGCATACTTCATAATGGAGAATCTGGCGCCACCATTGCCCTTGACGGCCTCCAGAATTAGAGCAATTATTTCGAAATGACTTCTGTATTTCTTCTGCAGCGGCAAAACACACAGATTATATTTCTTTCGCGAAGCGAAGCAGTTAATGTCATGCTCCAGCGCAAAGCTCGCCATTCTCCCTTCCTCGACTTATAATGAGCCATTTACAGACTTAGAGGTTTCTTCCACCGATGCGATTGAAACGATGTCCTTGTTTCTTGACAAAGTTGAAATTCAACATCAATTACACGAAGCATTTATTACAGTCTTTCAATTGACACTATTGAAAAGCGGGGCAGCACTTTGGCCGAACGCAGACTGACGCCGAGCGAATTGAGATTTCTCAGGGACGCCATGAACGCAGGATACAAAGATGCAAACCTCCGCCTCCGGGAAGGCGAATATCAATATAGCCTAGTCAAGACCATTGCATCCTTCGCGCTGGAAGCTTTTTTTCCAGACGTCAAAGACATAGTGAAGAGGTTGTATGGAGAAGAAAAAGTAAACGACATACAGTTCATCCGGAAGATTCAGACAGTTCTAAAGAAGATGGAGAAGAACGGCATCGTCAGAATACTGCCCAAGAATAAACCTTGGGAGTTGCAGCGCTATTCGCTGTCAAGCTTCAAATTCCGTGATAGCGATAAGAACCTCGTATCCCTTGTAACGGACCAAGAAATAGAACAAACCCAACATCTTCTCTCGTCCTTGTTGAACCAAGAAGAAGTTTCCAAAACGAACTATGTTAGACTCGGTGCGCTGGGGTTCATCGTCGTCGCATCATATGTGGCAGTTTTATGGTCTCTTGTGCGACCAGTCATTGATCCAATCATTTTCGCCTCTGCATTGACAATATCTGTTGTGTCTTCATTGATGGTGGGAAAAAAGCTCTCCAAAGAATGACTGCAAGGTTCGCTTCCAAGAATGAAGAATAGTGCCTATTGAACTAGTTCTTTTCCCTTTCTGTATGCTTGTACGTTCGTGTTTGCAGATTTCTTCTCAACCGTATCTTCTATGGCCTTCTCCATGGAATTGTCGCTCACTACGGCAGTCACGTTTGTTAAAGCTCCAAGCATCAGCATGTTTGCATAGACTTTTGTTCCAAATGTTCTCTCAGCGTTTTCTGTTGCGGGGATCTTGAATATTCTTGTTCGAGTTTCCGACTGTTTAACATTCGTGCTGTCAATTATTAGCACGCCATCTTCTCTCAAGTCTCTCAAGTACTTGTCAAGAGCTTCTTGGTTCATCGCGACAAGCATGTCGCATTTTCTGACCGCTGGAAACCCGATTTTTTGATCTGAGATTATCACTTCGCTTTTGGTTATGCTTCCTCTTGCTTCTGCCCCGTAGCTTTGTGTCTGAACAGCGTTTTTCCCATCGTATGCGGCTGCCTTGCCCAGTATGTGCCCTGCGAGGACTACACCTTGCCCGCCGAGCCCTGCGATTCTTATTTCAGTCTTCAATCTGTTTCTTTGCCTCCTCCATCATTGCATGCAATGCTTCGACAAGCGTTGGTCTCTGTTTCTTCACGAATTCGCCTACGACTATCTTGGAGATCAGCTTGTCTTCGCCCATTTTTTCTGCCTGTTCAATTGGAACGGTGTTTTCCTTGAACCACTTCAGCATTTCACCTGCATCCTTGAATCCGGCTCTTCTCCCAAAGGCCGTTGGACATTGGCTTATGACTTCTATGAATCTGAACCCGCGCGTTTTCAACGCTTCCTTTATGGATTCTTTAAGTTCATTAATGTTCACGGTTGTCCAGCGTGTCACGTAACATGCTCCAGCCGTAACGGCCAGTCTTGCAGCGTCCAATGGTTGTTCAAAGCTTCCGTACGGTGTTGTGGTTGTCACGGTTTTGAATGGAGTTGTCGGGGCGACTTGACCGCCAGTCATTCCGTAGATCATGTTGTTCACCATTATGACTAAAATGTCTAGGTTCCTCCGCGCCGCATGTATGAAGTGACTTAAGCCTATGCCGACTATGTCACCGTCTCCGCCGAAAACTACAACGTTAACGTCAGGTCGAACGAGTTTTATGCCAGTTGCCACAGGTATGCTTCTTCCATGCAGCGTATGAACCGAATCTGCCATAAAATGCGGTGATGGAATCCATGCGGAGCAGCCGATTCCGCTGCAGAATACGAAATTGGCAAAGTCTTCATGGCCTAGTTCATGAACCGCCCGCAAGAAAATGTTGGTCACCGTGTAAGCACCGCAACCTGGACAGAATGGCGGTGTTATGTCTCTCAGGTATTTTCGAGGTGAAAAAGCTTCAGTCATATTTCCTTCGCACCTCAATGATCTTGGCCATCAGTTCTTCAGGGGTAATTAGCTCTCCCCCTCCAATCTTGTTCAGTGCAGTTACGTGCGCTTGACCACTTACTGCTCTCTCTACTTCATAGTACAATTGCCTCAGATTCATTTCTGGAACAATGATTGATTTGGCTGTTTCAGCCATTTTCTTGATGATCCAACTCGGAAAAGGCCAAATTGCTCTCAGCCGGACATAGCCAGTTTTTATTCCTTTTTTCTCAGCATTTTCCACAGCTTCGTAGACACTTCGCGATGTGCACCCGCATGAGACTATGCCAACTTCGCATTCCTCTACGTTGTAGCCTTCAAAATCTGCCAGAGTGTCTGCATGGTTTTGGATTTTGCTGTTGAGTCTTTCTACAAGTTTTCTGTGGGCAACTGGATCAGCTGTGACTCTAATGCCGTATTCATCATGAGTTGATCCCGTCACAACCACGTTACGTCCTTCGCCGACTGACGGCATCGGAGGCACTTCTTCCAGGCCGAAAAAAGCTTTTTCGCCTGCCTCAGGTTTTCTGCGGTCAAATATCTCTAGAGTTTCCGGCCCTGGCACGATTATCTGCTCTCTCATGTGCGCAATTATCTCATCCGCGAGAAGTATCACTGGAGTGCGATACTTTTCAGCCAAGTTGAACGCTCTGGCCGTTAGTACGAACATTTCCTGTACCGAGTTTGGGGAGAGCACAATCGCTGAATAATCTCCATGTGTGCCCCAGCGGGCTTGCATTATGTCTCCTTGCCCACATTTGGTAGCTTGCCCTGTGCTTGGTCCAGCTCTTTGCACATCAACTATGACACATGGAGTCTCCGTCATGAATGCGTAGCCTATGCCTTCCTGCATTAGGCTGAAGCCTGGACCCGAGGTCGCGGTCATCGATTTGGCTCCGGCCCAGCTTGCTCCTACGATGGCGCCTATTGAGGCCAGTTCATCCTCCATTTGGATGGCTATTCCGCCGACTTGGGGGAGCCTTTTCGATAGGAGCTCCGCAATTTCGCTGGACGGCGTTATAGGGTATCCGGCAAAGAATCGACACCCCACCGCTAAGGCTCCTTCAGCGCATGCTTCGTTTCCCTGCCAAAAATGCATGTTTGGCGTCAATGGTCCTTTCAATGACTATTCCTCTTCGGGTTTTCAAGTAAGGCTTGAAAGTTTGGACCTAAAAGGTTTTATCCTTTCATTTGGCAAATTAAGCTCCACAAGGTCGGAAGAAAATGGAAGAGGAGATTGTTGATTACGCTTTGGAATATGCACAGGGTAAGAAGGTTGAATATGCCGAGGCTAGAGCTCTCAGCCAAATGCAGGATAGACTGATACTGAGAAATGGGGTTGTAGAAGCATACACTTCGGCCGTTGACAGCGGATTCTGCGTGCGCATCATTGCAAACGGTGGAATCGGCTTTGCTTCCACCAACAGGTGGTCAAAAGAGGAGGCGAAAACCATCGTGGACCTAGCGTTCAAGTATGCCAAGGCTGCGAATCGCAAGGACAAACTGCGCTTTGCTGAAGAAAAAGGCGTCGTAAAAAAGTGGTCCGTTGCCCAAAAGAAGAAGATAGAGAATGTTGCTCCCGAGGACAGGATATCGGCCTTCACAGAAGTCGATAAAGCTTTAGCGTCATGCGGCGTGAAAGTTGCTGCCACAATTTCACAATGTTCGATCGACCTGATCACGAAGTACTTCGTCAACTCAGAAGGCTCACGAATATCCTCATTCGTTCCAAAGATAGGCGCTTATCTTTTCATCACCGTTGCTGAACAGGGGAAAACTGAGCAGGCGTACGAGCAATTTGGTTACAGTGGCGGCTGGGAGGCTTTCGGCGTATGGAAAATCGAAGAAAAGATGGTTCACAACGCGAACGTCCTCAGAGACGTAATAACGAAAGCAAAAGCTGTGAAGCCTGGAAACATGGACCTAATCTGCGGGTCAGAAGTCACTGGAATAGCAGCACATGAGTCTTGCGGTCACCCTATGGAAGCTGACAGGATCCTAGGGCGAGAGATGAGCCAAGCTGGAAGATCTTTCATCTACAAAGGTGGAGAGTACTGGATCGGTACCAGAATCGGCAGCGACGCGGTGACCGTTGCAGATGATCCTACAATTGAAAACAGCTACGGTTACTATTTGTATGATGATGAAGGCATCAAAGCGCGACGCAGATTCCTGTACAAAGAAGGGATCATTAACGAGTTCTTACACAATAGAGAGTCAGCAGCTAAGCTCGGTGCCAGAAGCAATGGTTCTTCAAGATCAATCAACTATGACAGAGAGCCAATAGTGCGAATGGCAAACACGTTTGTCGTTCCAGGCAAGTCTACTGAGGAAGAACTGATCGAAGACGTCAAGGAAGGTGTTTATATGAAATCTTTCACAGAGTGGAACATCGACGATAGACGTTTCAATCAGCGCTACGTTGGCAAAGAGGCATATCTAATAAAGAATGGAGAGCTGCAATACCCTGTTGCCAGACCAGTGATTGAAACTACGACGTTAAAGTTCTGGTCAGCCGTCGACGCGGTTTCCAAGAAAGTTGAGTATGACGCCGCTACCTGCGGAAAAGGTGACCCAGGTCAAGGAGTCCCCGTGTACACGGGTGGCCCATGCATGAGGCTTAGGGAGGTATTCGTGAAATGAATGACCTACTTGACAGAACTGAAGAAATAGTTAAGAAGGCAAAAAGACTCGGCGCAGACGAGGTAATTGCCAAAACAACCCTTGGCAAATACAGACAAGTGCGTTTCAGCAACAATCAGGTTGATATTACCGTTGCTTGGAATGATTACACTACTGACTTGGCTCTTGCCTGGAAGAAGCGCCTCGTGGCCACGCAAATCCATGATTTCCACGATGTCGATGCCAGCCTCAAACAACTGATCGGACTAGCTAAAGTTTCCCAAGAAAATCCAACGTTCGGCGGATTTGCAAAAGGCAGTTTTCAATATACCAAGAGTCAGCCCGACGAGAAGCTTGAGGATCTAGAGAACCCAACAGAGCTTGTCTCTGAAGCGATTAATGCTGCCGAAAAAGAAGCTGGCTCCAAAATTGACAGCGGAGGCATCCTTTTCACCAAGTTCGAGGACATCTATCAAGTGTCTTCAGAAGGCCCTGTTGGTTTTGACAGCAGATCCGCTGTTGAACTTTCTATCAGAGCCTTCTCAGAGCGAGAAGCTTCAGGCCACGGTGTCGAATGCAGTTCAACACTGAAAGACTTCAAGCCTTCCAGAGCAGGCGCCAAGGCGGGCGAAATCGCAAAGCTTGCGAAGAAACCCAAGATCGGGGATGAAGGCGCCTACAACGTTGTCTTTGACCCCTTAATCTTCGGCTCTGTACTCGGAGTCTGGGCAGGAATGGCTTCGGCCTTCAACGTTATGATTCAAATGTCAGTGTTCGTAGACAAGCTTGGCAAGAAAGTAGCGCCAGAAGTAGTCACCTTGAAGGACAATCCTGCTGCCTATTCCATGGCTCAAAGAGTGTTCGATGATGAGGGTGTCCCAACGAAAGAAAACGTGTTCATTGATCACGGCGTGCTCAAAACATACCTTCATAACACGTCTACGGCCAAGCTGTTCAAAGCTAAGACGACGGGCAACGCGGGACTTGTTGCACCGAACCCCTGGAACGTGGAAATGGAGCCTGGAGACATGAGCAAAGAGGAGCTTTTCAAAGAAGCAAACAATGGACTCTATTTGACCAACACGTGGTACACACGTTTCCAGAACTACGCAAGAGGCGATTTCTCAACAATCCCCAGAGATGGCATTTTCCTATTTGAAAAAGGCGAGATCAAACAATCATTGAAAGACTTACGAATAAGCGACAACGTCCTAACCATGCTCGGCAACGTCACTGGAATCTCAAAGGAGAGACAACACGTGCACTGGTGGGCAGAAGCTGATCCACCATCGCTTAGTCCGTACGTTCTAATCAAGAACGTGCACATGACGAAATCCAAATAGAACCCAATCTCTCTTCATCTTCTTTTTTTCAGGTTTAACACAAGGTTTATGTCAATTTCTCAACAGTTGCCCTAACAAGTGCGGTCGTAGTCCAGCTTGGTTAGGACATCGGCTTCCCAAGCCATACAATCATGATCTTCCATCAGTTCTTAATCAAACACAATGGAATCAATTTACAGAATGGGTAAGAAAGAAGTACAGCAAAAGTCATACCCCTAACGTTCTAAGCCTTACCAGACGTTTTAATCATCTACTGTATGGCAACCTGAGAGACAGTGACATAATACCTATCGGAGTAAGAAACAACACCATCAAATCATTGATCGTTCTAGCAAAGTTTCTTGGCATACATCAAGAGTTCAAAAGCAGACTTAGAGACTATGGCATCAAGATGGTCAAACAAGATGCGTTTGCGTCGTTCATAAGGATATACAACAACAATAGCTCTGACCTGCTAGAATGGTATAAAAAAGCTCTCAATGTATTGAAACCTAATGAACAAACACTGCTAAAATTGCTGGTTCTCAGTGGCGTTAGAAAGGAAGAGGCAATAACAGCATTCAACAAGATACGAGAGTTAGGGATTCACAACCTTCCTGAATACTACAACAAAGAGATCAAAGCACTGGAACACTTCAGATACAGAGAATCATTCCTTAGAACAACAAAGAACGTCTACGTGTCAATCATACCCGAATCCTTGGTACTTGAAATATGCAACAGTCAAAAGGTAACATATCCAGCAATAGTCAAAAAACTGAGCCACAATAGCTTAAGATGCAGACTGAATGAACTTCGTGACTATTTTGGCACTTTCATGGTTGGACATGGCTTGATCCGTGAAGAAGTAGACCTTCTGCAGGGCAGAATCCCACCATCAATATTCATAAGACACTACTGGAGTCCATCATTCAAAGAACTCGGAGACAGAACACTGAAAGCAATCACACAACTAGAACAAACACTAAACTAAACACCAAAGACAAATCGAAAAAAGAAACACTAACCTTCCCCTTTTCTCTCTGTGCACATACTAACCGTAACTTCGATGAAAAACTTCTATGGAGTCCATAAAATCTTTGAAGGAAGCTTTGGACTCTTTACTGTTGGAGCTTCTGTTCTCTCTTCTTCATTTCATTGTAAAGATATTCAAAATGTTCAAATACTCTCTGGTTGTGAAGTTGTTCCCTGTTTCCTTCTATAATAGGCTTCATTCTTTCATACATAAATTTCAAGGGTTCGCTGAATAGGGCATCTACTAGATTGATGTCTATCAGTTTCTTCTGTAGAAGCACGCCTATTCCTTCAAAGAATGTAGCACATTGGGCATAGTCTCCCAAGCCACATTTCTTC
>JBGPBD010000023.1:0-7918 GCA_041481045.1 Bathyarchaeia archaeon
CATACACGAATCTACACGCAGGTTCAACGTGGCAAGCCGAAAGAACCCCAAAGAACACTATCACTACGCGAGCCCAACGAACCGCAACCTGCATGGCGATTCGGAACAGCACTGATCACATGATTTAAGGCCCATTTGAAGAACACGAGCACGCGAAGGTCGAGTTTTGCGGCATAGTGATTCCAAACAGAAATGGAAAGAAATTCCCAAAGTACAGGTTTCAGCCAACATTGGAAATTAGATTTCAACATTCAAAAATTAAAACGCAGGTTCAACACGGGCACCCAAAGAACATTTCAAAGAACATCTCACTATGCACTCAAACGGGCAAAACACATGCGCCACACCTAAGACGACCACGCCCGGAACAGCCGAGACCAAGAAAAAACCGAAGCTGCGACTAATCCTCGGCAACATGGAAAATCACAGTTCAACACACATGGCTTCAAACGGAAATTCAACGCGGCCAGCAAAGCACGGACACGCGTAAACACTGACCATGCAAACCGGCTCAATTCATCTTTCAACGATTACCTTGCTTGTGCCGCCCTCCTTCTCAAGCCTCACCACATGATCAGCCTTCTCCGCGAAGCCTTCACTGTGAGTAACAGCAATTATCTGCTCTATCGCCTTCAACCGAGAAATGGCCTCTCGCGCGCGCATGCTTCACATCGCTCGTCTTAAGTATTTATCACTAAATGGAAGGTCATCTTCAGGTCCTAGCGAAATGTATAAACCACAAGCAGAAAGTATAAGCACAATAGACGTGTTCAAATGAAATGCGAGAAATGTCAGGTCGAGACTTTTCTCCCCTTCACTTGTCAATATTGTGGGGGCCGCTTTTGTGAGGAACACCGTCTGCCAGAAAACCATGAGTGCCCGCGAATGGATTTAGCCCGCTTGTCAAAAAAGGAGATGGGGCGAATGACTGTTCAAGGACCAAAATCGTATGAATACACGGTGACTTATGGCCCACTTGGCAAAACGACGGAGAGAACACGATTCAGCAAGAGGGAGATCGGACATCTCGCAGTAGCCATCCTGCTCGTGGTTGGAGTCGGATTATCGTATACAGGTTTACCGGGCTTCATGTCGGGAGGCCATGCAGTTGACTACACTATGCTAATCGGCTTCGTTGCACTGTTCAGCGCGTCTTTCTTCATACATGAAATGGCCCACAAGCTGGTCGCACAAAAGGAAGGATATTGGGCAGAATTCAGACTGACATTGGTCGGCGCAGCCTTAACGCTACTGTCTATTATGCCCATATTCTTCAAGATTATCTCCCCAGGAGCCGTTATGATAAGCGGAGCTGCAAATAAGCAACACATAGGAAGAATATCTATAGCGGGACCAGCAACGAACATTGCACTGTCCACAATTTTCCTAGGTACCAGCATTCTTGTTCCTGGCTACAGCAGCATAATGCTACTCGGAGCGGCTTTCAATAGTTGGATAGCCTTGTTCAATTTGATTCCTTACGGGATATTCGACGGACTGAAAATCTTCGTTTGGAGCAAGAGAATCTGGGTTCTTGCTTTCGGCGCAAGCTTGGCTTTGACCGTGGCATCTTACATACTCACTTTGTGAAACGCGCAAAAATAAGCTGTGACAAACGATATCTAGAGAAGCTCTATTGTGACGTGCACTTCTTCTGGAACACGAATACGCATGATACGCCTCATGACCCGCTCTTCAGCATCAATGTCGATCAGGCGTTTGTGAATACGCATTTCCCATCTGTCCCAGGTTGCAGTTCCCTCTCCACAAGGAGACTTCAGAACAGGCACCTTCAACTTTCGGGTTGGAAGAGGAACTGGACCATTCATTTTGACCCCCGTCTTCTGGGCGATAGCCTTCAACTCGCCGCAAACGTCCTCCAGCTTCATGTAATCTGTGCTAGTCAAACGTATCCTTGCCTTTCTAACCATCGCCCATCATTCCCACTTTTTCTGCCTCTGACCAGTCATATTAGGTATTTACCTAGACAATTAACCGCAAATAAAAACCTATCGAAACGAATAACGGCAACAATTGACACCTTAGGGCCGATAACTGATGAGAAAGCTGAAGGTCAAAGCGATCTTCTTCGACTTGGACGGTACGATCGTGGATTCAAAGGAGGCATATTTGATAGCATTGAAGACTGCATGGGCAAAAACTGGTAAACAGAAAAGTATTGATGTCGAACTGGTGACAGAAATCCCTAAGAGGCTGGAGCAGAGCCTTCCAATAAATGACTTGCTGAAGGATATTGATGCGAAGAAGTTCCTGCAAGAATATCTGAAAGCCTACTATCAAGCCACTGCCATGATAGCAAAACCGATGCCGGACATTTCAGACATTTTGAGAATGCTTTCAAACAAAGCAAAACTGGCCCTGATAACAATGCGATATGTTACAAAGGAAAAAGTGATTGAAGAACTGATGAAATTCGATCTGGCAAAATACTTTCAGCAGATAATAACCGCGTTAGGCACAGATGATCCTAAACCTTCACCTGAGGCGTTAATTAAATGCGCAAAACTGCTGGAGGTCAGAATGGACGAATGCGTTGTTGTTGGAGACTCAGTTGCAGATATTAGAGCCGGAAAGAATGGCGGGGCGAGAACAGTAGGGGTTTTGTCAGGAATCTTCTCTCGCCAAGAACTGGAAAGGGAAAATCCAGACCTGATCATAGAAAGCGTGAAGGAACTTCCAGATTACCTGGAATGACCTGCAAAATGAGCCGGCAATATTACCGGAACCGAAATATGGCTAAAAATTATCGAACAAAGTTATAGAAGCAAACACGAATAAAGCTTATCTAAAGCTTTCCTCCTATATTTTGCATCGGAGAAGGTTTCGAAGCGGAGAGTTCCCAATGAATTTCGTTGAAATACTTCTGTCTCAAAAACTCAGAGAAAAGAACCCAATGCTGGACATCCTTGGCCAAGACCGCAAACTGCTTCAGATAGCATGCCAAGATCTGACGAATTATCTCAAGGTTCACTGGGAACTCGTTGGAAAAGAGGCAAATGACTGTGACGTCGTAGAGAAATTGGAGAAATTCTTTAACGAGAATCGGAGCGAGCTTGAAGAGTTCTTGGACATCTGGACTGGAATTTGGTTGAAGAAATGGAAAGAACGTGTGAAGCTACTAATAGGCAATGAGAATGCCAATCGATGGAACAAGGTCACTCGAATTCTCAATAATGCCGAGCCTATTTGGAAGAATCTTTCTAATCATCAAGAAATAGAAGAAATGGTAGTTCTTACACTTGTCAAGAATGGGGAAATATGTGGAACGTCGATTCTAGCCGAGAACCTCCTCAAGATGGAATTAGGCGAAAAGAAAAGAGAATATTTCAACGAAAAAGAGCAGTTGCTGAATGTCGTCAACAACACTCTGAGGAAGGCCAGAGAATTAACTCAAAGCAAAGGGCCATTAATCTTCGTCAAAATTGACAAGGGCTACTATCAATCTGCACAATGAAGAAGTATTCTTAGCGTATTCTTTCCCTGTTAAGATTTCGAGTTTGCCACGAGTACTTCCTTATTGTTGTTCTTTCACCGTAGCCGCAGGCTGCGCATCTTTTTTTTGCAACGCTGTACGATCTTCTGCCGCATCGCCTGCACCGAATGTGCACCGTCTTGCCCGCGCGTTTGCCAAAGGACGGCGTTCCCTTTCCCAAAACTGTCACCTTGGCGGCGGCGAAATCAGAACTACATTGTCTCCTCGAACGATTATTAATCCAAGTTTTCTAGCGTTCTCAGAACTAGTAGTGTCTTCAGTCTCCTCTAGAACCAAGTTCAGGTGTTGATCAAACCCTTTGAGCCTTCCACGCAAGTTTTTTCCGCCTTTCAATCTCACGAGCACTATTTTCCCAAGGTTTTGTTCAAGGATTTCGGTCGTCATCTCGCTCATTTTTGGACCTCACGGCACACTTTTATCACTTTTATACTTAACCTTACACATTTAAACCTATCTAAGTGAGGAGCAGTATGCCGGAAAAGAATACCAGATACTTTCTGAAAGATAAAGAGACAAAAGCTCTTCTTGACCGGGCTTCCAGAAGACTCAAAGCTGATTTCAAACAGATTCTCGCGGGTAACCCGGGAATTGAAGTTATAAGAACAGAAGTCGCTCAAATATTCCTTGCCAACGGTAAACCGTTGCTCATTGAGGCTGATGGAAATCTTTACCCATCATTGGTTTCCAACGAGCTTCTCGCGATCATGCCTAAAGTTATTGTTGATATGGGAGCGGTTCCCTATGTATGTAAAGGCGCAGACGTTATGGCACCAGGAATCAGACGGTATGAAAAAGACTTTGGCAAAGGCGACCTTGTGGTGATCATAGATGAAAAGTATGGCAAAGCAGTAGCGATAGGCGAAGCCCTATTCGATCGTGAAGAAGCGGTGAAAGTCAATCGTGGGATTGTTGTCAAAAACGTCCATTTCGTAAGCGATAAAACGTGGAACCGAATAAAAGAGCTTCAAGCGAAGACTTAATCCATTATTTGAACTTGTGAAACACTTTTATAGTCAATTCATATTAGGAATTCAAACACGGAATTAAGAAACGCTTAAACTCTCATGATGCAGATAGAAATATGAAGAGAGGAGAAAGTTGCCAGGATTAGGGGGAATACTCCGCAAACCCAAGAAAGAAGAAAGGAGCGTTGAGGTCAAAACTGGTTCTGGCAAGACTTACCTGAAGGCCGTGCCTCTGCGTGACCTTTCAGACTTGGAGAACGTCAAGAACGAAGTGAAATCAGGAAACATTCTGATCATCAGGATAACTCCTCTTGCGAGCAAAAGCGTCGAAGATGTTAAACATGCCGTGAACGAGTTGAGCGAGTTCGTCGAGTCAGTGGATGGAGACATAGCAAGATTAGGCGAAGAAAGAGTGGTTATATGCCCCAAGAATGTGAGAATCTGGCGTGAGAAAACGCCAGTATCAAATGAGCCTATACCTACTGCAGCCTAAAAGTCTCCATTAGACCTGGAGCAAAAGCGTCGATCTCACATCTTCTCTGTAGGAAGTTGGCCACACTCAAACATTTCGCTCTCTCACCGTGACATACCACAACTCTTTCAGGTTTTGGCTTCAAATGTGTGACGTAGTTGATTATCTGCCGTCTATCTGAATGCCCGGAAAAGCCTTCGATAGAATCCACGTTCAGCCTGACCCTCGCTACGTCCATTTTGCCGTCGCTATTTACCATGGCCACTTCATTTAGACCTTTCTGGACCCTTCTGCCCATGGTGCCCTCAATCTGATAGCTCACGAAGATGATTGTGTTCTTGTCGTTATCCGCCAAGTTCTTGAAATATTCTATTACTGGACCCCCTTCAAGCATTCCCGAGGTCGCCATGATGATGCATGGTTCACCTTCAATGATCTCCTGTCTAACATTCGGGTGTTCGACAACAGTGAAATAATCTGACTGAAAGGGGTTGACTCCTTCATGCAATATGCTTTGACGGACTTCCCTTCCCAAGTATTCTGGAAAAGCGGTGTGTATGGCCGTGGCCTCTGAGATCATCCCTTCAATGAACACGGGTGCTTCCTTCATCAGACCTCGGCGCATGTATCCATCAAGAATGAGCATTATTTCTTGAGCCCTTCCAACTGCGGGAACTGGAATCAAGACCTTACCTTTACGTTCCAAGGTCTGATTTACGATTGATGTCAAACGTTCTTCAGCTTCCATTCTTGAAGGCATAAGATCATCCGGGCCACCGTAAGTGCTTTCGGTTATCACCGTTTCAGCCCGTGGGAACTCGGTTGTGGCTGCTTCCAAAAGCATGGTCCTTGAATATTTGTAATCTCCCGTGTATACGATGTTATGTAGACCTTCTCCTATGTGTAGGTGAACCATTGAAGATCCTAATATGTGGCCGGCGTTGTGGAGCGTCAAGCGAATGTCTGGGGCTATGTCCGTTACGATGCCATACCGCAAAGGGTTAGTGTGCAAGACGCACTCGCGAACGTCCTTTTGGTCGTAGTATGCGGCTGTTCCCTGCTTGTTTGCTACGTCAAGATAATCCAGCTGGAGCAAAGTCATCAGATTTGAGGTTGGCGCAGAACAATAGATTGGACCGTCATATCCGTACTTGTAAAGAAATGGCACTAGCCCGCAATGGTCAAGGTGAGCGTGACTTATGACGACAGCATCCAAAGAGTCAAGTTCAAAGCCTGGGTTGTCAAGACGTGGAAAAGCTTCAAAGGGCTTCGATGCGCCAGGGTTGGTTCCGCAGTCCAATAAGACGCTACTTTCCCTCGTTTGAAGTAGAAAGGCAGATCGGCCGACTTGCAGAGCTGCTCCTAAAGCGGTTATTCTGATGTCTCCGACGTCGAAGGTTTTGGGTCTGAAGATCCTTTCTCCGACGGTGCGTAGTATTCTTTCTCTTTCTTTGCTCTCTGAGTGTAGGTAATGACGCATGTGAGTGACTATTTGAGAGCGCAATGGAGGGCTTCTTAGCACTTGAGGGCGCCATCTAGTCTGCTTTATGATTTCCTGCAGAATCACGCCGTTCTTTCCGATGACCAATCCTGGTTTTTTTGCTTCGATTATTATTTCGCCGAGGCTTGGATCGAAGTTTATGTCTGTTACCTCGGCCTCCGACGAGACGATTTCACGCGCCTTCTTTTCAGCGTCGCTTTCTGGAAGCCTTACTGAGGGGTCAGAACGGATTACAATACGCTTTCTTATGACGTTCACAATGTTGGCTATTAGGCTGCTTTGATCCACAAGAATCTCTGGTCGTTTGGTATAAACAGCCAGCGTTGGTCCTTCATATTCTATTCTTGTGACTTCGGCCTCTTTGGGAACGTGCTCTAAGATGTATTGACTTACTTCTATTTTGTCCTTCTCAGAAGGCTGTACCACGAATTTAGCTTCCTCAGTTTGCCAAAAGCTTCTTCTTTTCTTTGTCAGTCAGTTCCCGGTAGCCTTTCTTGTCAATTACGGAAATGTTGAAGCTGTCTCCAGTCCCAGCATTGCGTTTCATCGCTGCATCCACAGCTTTTGCAATTATAGGAAGCATTTCTTCTATGGCAACGTTCTCCCTGTACCTGTCTTCCAGTACACCATAAGCTACTGGTGATCCAGAACCTGTGGAAACGAACCTTTCTTCAGTTAACGTGCCAAATGGGTCCAATCGGAAAACGTGAGGCCCAGAGTCGTCCATGCCAGCTATGAGGGCTTCTGTTTCGAGTGGCACATATCTGGCTGAGAACAGGAGATTCGCTACAAATCTCGCAGCCGAGCTTATGGCCATTGGTCTGCCGTTGCTTATTTTGTAGAGTTGGGCATTTGCGGTAAGTATGTCCACGACTCTTTGTGCGTCTGCTACTGTTCCGGCTATGGTCATGGCTAGATGATCGTCTATTTTGTAAACCTTTTTTCCATGTTTATGAGCCACGTAGTAGCCCATGCTTACACGAGTATCGGATGCTAGTATTACGCCGTCTTGGCATACGAGGCCTATCGTTGTTGTTCCTTTCAATGTTAATCGATCTACTGCATCATTGTTTATCATTTTGTTTCACCCAAAATCCAAATACCATTAAATTACTTCACAAGGAAGTAGCATGATGTTAACATAGTATGCGATTTATTAACATTACGGTTCGCGGTTATGCGCCTCGACAACGTGTCAGTCTAGAAGGCGTCAACTATATCGGAAGGTTTTAAACTAGAGTTGGTCTAAATCTAAGGATCGGACTGGACTCTGCGTGGTGGATTTGACCTTAAAGCATCATAGGATGCAGCTTCCGAGAGAAGTCGTCGTTGGAAATGGAACTATAGAGCAGGTTGGGGAAATCTCACGGAAATTGGGGTTCACCGAGTCTGCTCTGATCATTGCGGGATCCAAGACCTATGATATTGCTGGAAAAACTGTCAAGGAGCTTCTGGAAGACAGAGGA
>JBGPBD010000024.1:0-7543 GCA_041481045.1 Bathyarchaeia archaeon
AACGCTCTTCTGTGGGTGGCATAGCTGCACTTTTCTTCCGATCACCGCCTTTGTCCGCACAAAGATTCGCTTGTCAGCTTTGTTGAAGTACTTCACTGCATCATTTGCATCGATAAATGATATGTCAACCGGGATAGTGTTCAGAATGGCTTCAACCTCGTCTTTTGACAGGCTTCCTGTGTCGAACTGCAATGTGTCTTCAGCTGCCGAAGCAGCATACGTCTTCTCTTTTGCGGTTCTTGCTGTCTTCGTCAAATGCTTCGGCGTGAAACAGCAATAACCTATTTCATCGAAATCTCTTCTGATGTCATTCCATTCCTTTTTTGAGATGATCTTCAATGCCGTTGGGTACAGCACACTATTCTCTTTAGAAATGTGGCTTGAAAGCATACTGCTCAACGTTCTAGTATTCTCGATAAGGTTCCTTTTGAACTCTTGAAAATCCCTTGCATCGTATTTTTGAACCATGCTGTAGATTTGCTTCTTTTTCTCCCTGATCTTGTCGTGCTCCATCCACATTATTGCGGGAGGTTCTGTGATGCCATGCTTTTCCAAAACGGGGAAAAGCACGTTTTCTTCTCGCAAATAGTGCTTCTCGGCATCTGATAGCTCTTCCACTATCTTCCTCATCTGCACTATATCGTCTCCGACGTAAACTAGGTCACAAGCTTGCGCCACGATGTCAGCAGTGGTTGATAGTTTCTCTAAGAGTTGCAAGAGGATTTTGTGCTCTTCTAGCAGGATGTTAATAGGATGATCCTGAGGAACCTTCAATTCCTGTTTTCCGAGCTGCTCACTGAAAACGGCCATGTGTACGTCGCATAGCCTTTGCAGTTCCTCTCTTGGCATTCCTTCCTTCACGAGTTCTTGTTCAATTCTGGCGATTTCTTCGGAGCTTACGTCCTCCAGAACTTGCTTGAACCTTTCTTTAACTTCCTGAGGCGGAATCCCAGCATGCAACTGGGAAATTATCTCCTTCAGCATTTTTTTCTTTTTTTCGCTCATCTTTCCCACTCTTCTGGCTTCCTACGGTTTATATTGATTTGTTGTTAAGGCTTTTTGGCTTTCTCTTGCCTGTTTGAACCATATCTATCATCGTCCGAGTTTCTGTTTTTCGGGAAAGATTTTTTGCCCCTTAATGTTTTGGCGGCTGCTAATTCCCGCTGATTTTCTTGGCAAGATTCTCTCCGAGTTCTACTATTTTCTTCGTGTCGCTTTCAGAAGGCGGACCGTTTATTTCGACTGCCCCGACAATCTCCATTTTTGTCGGTCCAAGGGTTTCTTGAATTTGCTTGATTGCGCCTCCTCCCCACCCGTATGAGCTCAGGAAGACTCCGAATTTCAGAGGCGGGCGTAGGGCTTTAACAAGATAGGTGGCGTAGACAGCAATCGGATGTGCACCGCCTAGTACAGTTGGCGCTCCGAGGACAATAGCTCTCGAGTCGACCAAGTCTTTTGCAATATCGCCGATGTCAGCAACAGACAAATTGTGCAAGGCAACTTCTATTCCCTGAGTCATTAACGTATCTGCAATTTGCTGAATCATCTTTTCAGTGCTTTTCCACATAGTCACGTACACTATTATGGCCTTACGTCTTGTTTCCCCGTTCGTCCATTTCTTATAAGCGTCAAGAATACGCTTCGGGTTTTTGTATATCGGTCCGTGGCTCGGCGCTATCATTTCAATTGCTAAATCCTTTATCTTGTCCATTGCTTTCTGAGCCATGATGCTGAACGGCATCATTATTTCGCCAAAATACCTCTGAGCGTAGGTTAGCAGATCTTCCACTTCGTCGTCGTAGAGTCCTTGTGCTACGTGTGAGCCGAAGAAGTCGCATGGGAAAAGGGTTTTGTTCTCTTTGAGATATGTGAACATGGTTTCTGGCCAGTGGAGCATCGGGGCTTCGATGAATTGAAGGGTTTTGCCGCCGAGATCGATGCTTTCTTGGTCGTGAACCATGATTGTTCGTTCTTCAGGCACTTTGTAGAATATCTGAGCCATCTTGGTCCCTTTCGCAGTGGCCACCAGCTTAGCCTTAGTGCTAATCGACATAATATGTGGAATGGATCCTGCATGATCGGGTTCAGCATGGTTCATTATCACATAGTCGATTGTGGCAGGATCGGTGATCTTCCTGATTTTGTCTTCTAGCTCTTTTTCAAAACCGGGGTTTGCGGTATCGATTAGCGCTTTTTTGTTCTGGCCAATTACCAGATAAGCGTTGTAGGTTGTTCCGTTCGGAAGCGGGATTAGGGCGTCAAACAGTTTTCTGTTCCAATCTCTGATTCCTACCCAGTAGACGCTTTCCGACATTTTGGGAGTGTTTCGCCAACTCATTTTTTCACCTTGAAGTGATATTACGGTTGTAACAAAGCATGTTTATGCCTTTCGAGACACTTTAGGCTGGAAGAAACATAAAAAGATACAGGTGAACATTCTAAAGACTATTAATGGGCCTTCAATAGCTGTCTCAGAAACTACCAGTTCCCTTCTCATCCATTCAGGAAGGTTCGCAAGAGAATTTTGATCTCTGTTAAGATCGAAAATGTCTTTATAATGCTGTGCCTCTGCAATTGGCGATGGGGATGCACAACGTGGGATACTTGGATGCTTGGAAAGTACTGGAAGAAATGGTTGCAGATTTTCGAAGGAAAGGGAAAGACATACCGACAGAAGCTATGACCGATTTGAAATCGGCGAAGACTATGATTAGGATCTTGAAGGCTGATGCACGCTGTGGAGAGACGGTTCAGAAGATCGAGGAATATCTGGGAAGCGTTGAATCCTACCTTATTTCTGAAGGGGAAAGAGTCTTTGGAGCGGCATATGCGACTGAGTGGCTTAACCGCTTGAGTCAGGCGAGCAGAAAAGCAGTTCAAGAAGAGGACGAAACAAGGTTTGTTCCCGGCTTGCCGAGAGAACAGAAGTGGATTCGCATTAAGCCTTCAGCAGAACTGACAGTCAAGCAATTGAGGGAACTCGCTGAGGACTCGGATCTCTCATACAAGACTCAGGATGATGGTTCATTTCTTGTCTATGGCAAAGGAGAGAGTGTTAAGGACTTTGTCAAGAAAATGACTGCAAAATACGAACTAAAAGACAAGAAATAGCGTTAAAAGTATATAACCGTTAAACCCCTACAATGCAGTAGTTTTCTACAAAAATATATTAGAGTTGTCGAGATAAGAAGCCTGTATGCTTCCGAGAAGCTGAGGGCGCAAGCTGAATGCCCTATATCAAGAAAATCGAGTTGAAAGGCTTCAAATCTTTCGGACCGCAGAACGTTAAGGTATCCTTCGATAAGGGCTTCACAGCCATAACTGGTCCTAATGGAAGCGGCAAAACAAACATTTTAGATGCGTTTTTGTTTGCTCTTGGCGAGCTAAGTACAAGAAGGCTTCGTGCAGAGACCGCTGCTAAACTGATTTTCCACGGTTCAGAAATGGCAGGCTTAGAAAGAGCGAAAATGGCTAAGGTGATTATACAGTTTGACAACGCGGACGGTCGCATGGCGGTTGACACAACCACAGTCACCATTTCGCGTGAGGTCTACCGGAACGGTCAAAGCGTGTATAGGCTTAATGGCAGAAGAATTTCAAGGGGTCATAGTCTGGAAATCCTATCCATGGCTGGAATTAGTAGCACGAGCCAAAACATCATCTTGCAGGGCACGATAACTCGATTGACAGACATATCTCCTTTGGAACGAAGAAGAATCATCGAAGATCTAGTTGGAATCAGTCAGTACGACGCTGAGAAGGCTGAAGCTGAGGAGAAGCTGCGTGTGGCAGACATATCCATTCGTACGGCAATGGGAAGGATTGATGAAGTTCAAAAAAGGCTCGATGACTTGGAAAGAGAGCGCAACGAACTGTTGAGAGCCAATTTTATCCAAGACGAGATAAAGAAATTTGAAACTGTCAAGATTTCACATGACATGGCAAATATGCAAAAGAAGGTGGAAGGGAGTTCGAAGCAAGCCGAAGAAGTCAGAAGCAAACTTGAAAAACTAAGACAGTTGCGTGATGGTCACAGGTCAAAAAGAAGGGAAATTGAGGGAGAATGGAGAAAGGTAAGCTCGGAAATGGTCGAGGAAGGCGGTTCCCAGGTACTGAAGGTCCAAATACGGATTGGAGAACTGAAATCGAAGCTCACAGAGCTTACGACAAAGATGAGCTCTGGAAGAATAAGTCTTGAAGGCCTCAGGCGCGTGAGAGAAAACAGTGCCCAGCAGTTTGAGTCCATTCGAAAAGAGATTCGCGATAATCGCTCGAAAAGCAAGCATTTGAGAAGTGAATACGAAGGGATCTCAGGCCAAATAAACTCGGAACAAGCCGAGCATGACGCTATTGCACAGGAGACTGCTCAAATTTGGGACAATCTTGGAGAAAACAGTAAGAAAATCCGTGATATCGAGTTAGGCCTCGACAGTCATTACAAGAGACTTGCTTTCCTCAGGTCGGAATATCTGAAAAGCCAGACGGCGATTAAAGTCCGACTTCGAAGGCTTAAGGATCTGAATGATCGCAAGGAAAGATTTTCCGCAACACTTGCTGAACTTCAAAAATCATTTCTCGAGTTGGAGACCGTGCAGAAAGAACAGAAGGTTCAGCTAAAGAACTTGGAACGAAATCTTGAGCGAAGGAAAGCACAGAGAGAAGCGGTGCAGAGGGAGATAGCTGAAGCTGGAAAAATAGCTGATTCAGCACGGGAGGCAGTTGTGGAATTTGCGACGCAAAGAGAACTCGCCGAAACCGTGGCGGCTGAGGGAAAAGCTCTCCGGAGCATAGAGGAATTAGGCGATCTGGGTGTTATTCCAGGTATCTACGGTCGTCTGCGCAGTTTGGTCAAGATTGATAAGACATATCAAAAGGCAATTGAGGCAGCTGCAATAGGATGGCTGGAAGCCGTAATTGTGAAGGATTTTGACGCGGCGTTCACTTGCACCGAGACTCTGAGAAAGATGAAGCTTGGAAGAATAAAGATAATCCCAATCGAAGGAACGACAAAACCCAAGGTTTCAAAGGTGCCTGAGAAACAGGGCGTCGATGGCTTAGCCCCGTTATTCATGAAGTATGATAAGAACTATGAGCCTGCTGTCCACTTCGTTTTCGGTGATACCTTGATAGTCTCAGATGACAAAACGGCTCTCACCCTATCTAATGAAGGGCACAGAGTAGTCACAGTTGGTGGTGATCTGTATGAAGCAGGCAATGCCTTCGAAACTGGGTACTACCGTGCTCCGATAGACTTTTCAGCGATTATTCCAAGCGACGTAGCTATCAAAAGCTTGGACGAAGCTGTTACGGCTCTTCAGCAGCATCTCTCAAGAAGAGAAAGCGACATAATAACCTTCGAAGACGAAATCGATAGGACACGAGTTGAAATTGCGCGGCTTTCAGACGCTATAGTCACGCTTGAAAGGGAACTGGCTCGGGTCAGAAGAAGCACGAAAAGAACAAAGTCCAACGTAAAACGGGTAGAACATTACACCGCACGGCTTGAAAAGGAAGTAGAAGTTGAAAAATCACAAATGTGGATTCACAGAGCTGAAAGAAGCTCCATCCAGAAGGATATTAGGAAGCTTCAAACAGAACTTGGCGCCTTAAGACGGAAGACGGATCCTGCGAACATCCAGGAGATGGAGGTAAAGAGAGAGAGACTTGCTGAGGGAATAATCACCCTCAGGCAGAAACTCGGCACATTTCAAACTGAAATCTCCACGTTTCAGTCCCAGTTCGACAACGTTCTGAAAGTTGGCTATCAAAACTCAAAGATTCAACTTGGAAAAGTTGAACAACAGCAAAGAAGAGTAGAGAAGGATGTGGACGAGGCCCTGAGAGAAAGGGAAGGACTGAAACAGGAGCTGTCGGAGCTGGAGAAGAGCCGCGTTGAATTGTCTAAAAGTGTCTTCTCAGCAAGAGAGGAAGCGAAGAAATTCACCAGTCAGATAGACGGCATAGACAAAGATCTGGGCAAGCTTGATTCTGAATACGAGCAGGTTGACCGCCTGCTGAATCAGCTTCAGCTAAACGTCCAAACCTCCATGCTTCAGCTTGACCAGTATCGCGGTCAACTTAGACAATTTGGTTACGAGCAGCCTCTTGAAGTGACGCCTAAGCAGGTCGAGGAAGCCGAAACATCGATCAGAATGATGCAGTTTGAACTCGAAAGAATAGGTGCAGTGAACCAGCTTGCCCTTTCTCACTATGCTGAACAGATCTCCCGCTACAAGGAATTGTCAATAAGGATGAATGAACTTGAAAAGGAAAAGCAGGCAATAGTCCAGTTTATGGATGAAATCGAACAGAAGAAAAGGAAAGTCTTCATGACAGCCTTCGAAAAAATCAGCGTTGATCTGCAAAAATACTTCGCTAAACTCACGGGCGGTGGGACAGCAACGATGAAAATCGAAGACTTGGACGAACCCTTCGCAGGAGGCATAGACATGATAGTTCAGTTTCTCAACAAACCTTCAATAGTCGTAAGTGGCGCAAGCGGCGGCGAACGTTCCGTCGCTGCAGTAGCATTCATTTTCGCTTTAAAAGAGTCTACGCCGGCTTCTTTCTACATACTTGACGAGGTAGACGCTCACCTTGACGCTTTTCACGTGTCAAAACTTGCCGATCTTCTGCTGGAAGAGTCAGAGAAAACTCAGTTCATCGCAATTACTCTGAAGCCTGAAATGGTCAACAAGGCGCAAAAAGTGTACGGAGTGTATGGGCGAAACGGCGTTTCAAACGTCATCGCAACAAATCTCCTCGAGGTGCCAAGCTAGTGCCATCGGCGATGATGAAAAGACCCTTCTATCTTCATCCTCCATGGAACATTCTCTTCGAGTTCCATAAGCTTGAGAAAATTGTGCCTTGGAACGTTAGCATTTCATATTTGCTAACATCATTTCTCGAGCAGATGAACAAATCTGGACAAGTCGATTTTAGAGCATCAGGCGTGGCACTGGATTCTTCAGCTCTCATATACCTGATGAAGTCGAGACTCCTGTTGAAACTTGAGGAGCCGCCGCCTCCAGCAAAGGCCCCACAGGACTTCCTTCCACCGCCTCTCTTCCTGCCGCTGAGATACGAATTGACTTCAACGACGATTCACAATCTGCTTGATGCCCTAGACGACGTGTTAAAAGGCGAAAAACTGATCCATCTTGAAAAAGGCGTTCAAGAACCTCTTCTTCCCACTCCGTCGGAGATTTTGCCGCAGCTAGACTTCTATCTAATGGAAATCGAACTGCAGATGGAAAGACTCTACACGGATCTTTCTGAAAGGGTCAAAGGTGCAGGCATAATAGAATTTTCAAATTTGATAAGAGGGATGATGCGGCTTGAGGCAATACGAACATTTATCCTTCTGCTCTTCTTGGCGCAAGAGGGCAAGATAGATCTTTGGCAGAATGAGGAATCTGAGGAAATATACATAACTGTTGGAGATTTGAACGTTGCAGAAAGCAGAAAGGCCGAGACTTGACGTAGATGCAGGTTTTCAAGAGGATCAGGCTGAGGGAAAGGTGAAGTCTGATCTGGCTTTGAT
>JBGPBD010000025.1:0-7413 GCA_041481045.1 Bathyarchaeia archaeon
AATAGACTGATACAGCTAACGGATCAAGCTCATATAGAAGAGATTAGTCTCAAAACACGCGTGCAGCCACGTACCGGAGCTAGATTACCAGTTTTTCAGGTTCTATGTTGCGGTTTTTCAATCCCAAATCACTGACCCGGAACTTCTTGTCACCGTAGAGTAGAGCATGCTCCTCACCACTGAATAGCGCTGTGGCAATTCTGCCTATGGCGTCAGCCTTCAATATACCACTGCCGCTTGCACCGCCCACAACCATCAGACCATTTTCGTCAAAAATCAATGGTTGCCCATCGATTGTATTAATCTCATAAAGCCCAGCAAAGGAAGAAAAAGGCTCGCAATCCTTGAACTGCGGAAAATACTTAACGAAAACCTGGTAAAGCCCAAACCTGTAGAAGTTCTCTTCGGGCTCAGGATTATCCTCGATCTTGAAGGCTCTTGGAAACTCGTCAGCATACGCCAGCCAAAGGGCATCCTCTTCGGGGGCTGGCCTAATATACGCAGATGGCTTAGGGAGAATAGTGAAAGGCAAGCAGCCAGCTTCTGTGAATTCTTTGGAGAAAAGCAGTTTCCTAAGCGGTTCGGTCTTCGCTTTAATCGAAAAAATCTGTCTTTTCTTCGCCTTGATGAAGCATTCTATCCCGAGAGGATCAAGAAGCTGAGAAGCCCATGCTCCAGCGGCAATCATAGTCTTCTTTGCCTTTATGGAACCCCTATTCGTTTTAACCCCTGTTATGACCGCGTCTTGCCAGAAATAGGGCTCGCCTGGCATCCCAAAAGGTTGACGTGGTTCCACAACAATCTCATCCACAGTCGTGTTATACTGAATCTTACCACCGAGCCTGAGAAATTCAGACTCATAAAACTTCACTAGTGAATCAACATCGATAAGTCCAGCTTTGGGGATTAATACGCCTTTGTAAACGTTCCCAAGCCGCATCAACTCGGCCTCTTCATCACCGGCCAAGCTTGTCCTCATGTTGAGTTTCTCTGCCAGCTCATCTTCACCATACTCGAAGTACTTGAAGCCCTTGCCTGCCAAGTCTTTGAGTGCCGGAAGCATTCTGCAGTATTCATCCTCGTCAAAGAGCCATAGATAGCCCGCCCACCGCAGCTTCAAATCGAACTTCAGGTCATTTTGCACGTGTCTGTAGAACTCAGCTGAGGAATCGGCCAAAGCGAAGTTGGTGCGAGATGCGAATAAACATCGGAAGGCTGCGGCGCTCTTTGCTGTGCTGCCCTGTCCTGGAGCGCCGAGTTTGTCGACAATCAGAACGTCAAGCTTCGGATTCTCACTTCTAAGGTGATAGGCGGTTGACAATCCTATAATTCCCGCGCCTACTATCAGTGCATCGCATTCTGTCATATCGCTTCGACCGGATTTCAGATGGCAATAATAGAAAATCGGATGTGATTTAAGCTTAGCTGTTCAGTCATGTTCAAACGCATATCGTTAGAGAATGCTTATTTACCTCAAGGAAATATGATCAAGACCAATCGCTTAAGCTGGGGTAGACAATTTGCGCATAAAAAAAGAGGTAAAGGCAATTTCAAGTCTGATTTTGATCTTGATTATCTTGTGCTCCGTGATACTCGGTGCCTTAGTGTCTTACATGTGGGTGATGGCAAGCTATTATAACATGCCACAGAATACGAGCCTGCTGGTGATAGAGGATTTAGAGTTTTCAGTTGCTGATTTTACGAATTTCAACGTGACGATCCTCAATCCTTCAAACTCGGCTATAGATGTGAACATTACGACAATTCTTCTCCGCGTCGAGACCAGAAATGAGCTTTACGCTGTTCCAAAAGCAGAACCTGCAATCCCATTCATTCTCACTAGAGGAACGAGACAAACGTTCAAATGCATGATAAATTGGAGCAACATGACTGGACAAGTCATCAGAGTCGAACCCATTGATGCAACAGGCAACGCATCATCAAGGAGCTTCCCTTACCCGTTGCCATACGTGAATCTTGGGGGCACGCCGGTCTTCGATCCGTCTGTGAGCGTAGATTATTTCAACCTGACATTGACTAACCCCTCATCGTCCACAGCCAACCTTACGATTTCCCAAATAAAAATATTCAATGACATCATCAACGTCACTACTCCATCACTATTTTTACCGCACCTTTTACAGTCCAATGATACACAAGTATTCACTTGTTATCGAAATTGGGACAACCTTAGAGGACAGAATGTGACCTTAACCGTAACGTCAGCAGAAGGATACGAATTAGATCTAACAGCAGGCCCTCTTCTAGGCGCCGCCCTTAACATTGCGAACGTAGGTTTCGACTATAGTGATTCAACATACTTCAATTTGACGATTGCCAGTTCAGGAGACTCCACGACCAGAGCAATGGTAAACGCGATAAACCTGACCCAGCAGGACGGAACAACACTTCCGATCAGAACCAGGTTTCCCCCGCTGAACACGGTTTTCAGCTCAGTTGGTCCAAATGAATCCGTGACTTTCATGTGTAATTGGGAATGGACTCAGCATCACGACGAGAACGCTACGATCAACGTTTACACTAGTCAGGATTTTATGATTAAAAACGACACAATGAGGACACCTCCGGCGATCGTTTGGAACGTGACTGATGTTAGTTTCGACTTGAACGACTTAGGGCACTTTACGGTGAACGTGACAAACACGCCAATATCTCTTAACGAAGTGAACATCACAGGAATACTGCTTAACGGAAACAGCACAGTCATTGATCCTCCATTTGCCGTTTTAAGCAACGGCAGCCAAGAGATGCTTAATTGCACTTTTGATTGGACAAATTTAGTAGGAAGCACCGTGAACGTGACGGCACTGGCGAAAGATGGATCAACCGTTTCCCAATTTGTGACACTGCCCATCGTCGACCTGAAACTGATAGGTGACCACTTTGTCTATGGTGACCTGCGCGACCAATATCCTAATATCACGGTTCCACTCGTAATTCCGTACTTCAACATCACTGTTACCTATTCCCAGAATTCTCCGATCGAAAACGTGACAATAACAAGAATTACCCTGCAAAACGGAAATGGAACCTACGAAATCGATTACAACCTTACGACACCTGTGCTTGGCCCCAGTGGGTACACCCTGAAGGAAGGTGAGACAATCACAATCTTGTGCTTCTGGGATTGGACACGATATCTAACACCAGATCACGTAAAAGTCACAGTTTACACTGCGGAAGGCTTTCCAGCATCAAAGACATGGTAGGCCAGTATCCCACAACATTTATCTCCATTTTCAGCTCTTAGGCTATGTCCTGAATGGCGATTAACCTTGGCAGGCGTGAAAGTTACGCAAAGAGTCAACAGCATTGAATATGCTATTCGAGACGTTGTTCTCCAGGCAAGACAGGTTGCAAAGACTGGGAAAAGGATCTTTTATTTGAACATAGGAGACCCAGTTGCATTTGATTTCGACACTCCGCCACATATCAAAAGAGCTTTGATAAAGGCTGTCGAAGAAGGAGCAAACGCTTACGCCCCATCAGAAGGTATACCTGAGCTGAGACAAGCCATAGCTCAAAAGGAAAAAAGAGTTAACCGCGTCGAAGTTTCAGCGGATGACGTAATCGTTACACAAGGAATTTCTGAAGGAATCCAAATGATTATGGCTGCACTTATCGATGCTGGCGACGAGATCCTTCTTCCTGGCCCGACATATCCGCCCTACATTTCCTATGCAAAGTTCTTCGGCGGAAAACCAATCACGTATGAAACTGTTGAAGAAGATGGTTGGCAACCAAACATCGACGATCTGAGGGGGAAGATCTCAGACAAAACACGCGGCATAGTAGTCATTAATCCTAATAATCCCTGTGGCGCACTGTACGAGGAGAAAGCTGTGAAGCAAATACTAGACCTCGCAGGTGAGTATGACGTCCCTGTTCTGTCAGACGAGATTTACGACCAGGTAATATACGGGAAAACGTTCGTCAGCGCCGCCGCTCTAGCTCGAGGTGTTCCAATCATAGGGTTAAACGGGTTCTCAAAAGCCTATCTGATGACAGGGTGGAGACTTGGCTACCTGTACTTCCACGATGAAAAAGAGAGGCTCAAAGAGCTGAAGCAAGGCATCGAGAAGGAAACGAGAATAAGACTCTGTGCAAACACGCCAGTTCAGAAAGCAGGAATAGCTGCTCTAGATGGCCCCCAAGATCACATAAAGGAGACCGTTCAAAAACTCAAGGAAAGAAGAGATTACGCCTGGAAAAGACTGAATGAAATCGAAGGCATAAGCTGCACAAAACCGGAAGGTGCATTCTATGTTTTCCCCAAAATCCACGCAGTGGGGTCTCGATGGAGAACAGACATGGAATTTGCCCTTGATCTCTTGAAAGAAACTGGCGTGCTTTTTGTTCATGGGTCAGGATTTGATCCGACTTACGGCTCCGGGCATGTTAGAGGCGTGATTCTCCCACCAACTGAAATCCTGGGGCAAGCTCTTGACGAAGTTGAGAGGTTCATGAAAAGGAAGAATTGATTCTTTCAACTTGAACCGCTATTAATTGTAGATTGGCGTTCCCTGCTTTGGATCGCAAACCAGTTTTCCGAATTCCTCCATTAGCCTCTTCGTTATCGGCCCTGGTTTCCCACTATTTATGAGTCTCTTGTTTATCTCCCGGACTGGCACGACTTCGGCAGCTGTCCCCGTGAAGAACACCTCTTCTGCATTGAAAAGCTCGTATGGCGTTACGTTCTTCTCCTTAACTTCGTAACCCAGCTTTCGAGCAAGGTTCATTACTTCGTCCGCAGTTATGCCGGGCAACGCGCCCGTGTAGCTTGGCGGAGTAAACAGCTTGCCATTTTTTACGATAAAAATGTTCTCGGCCACTCCTTCGCATACAAAGCCATTCTTATCAAGGCATATGGCCTCGTCCACGCCACTTATGTTTGCCTCGATTTTCGCAAGTATGCTGTTAAGGTAATTGAGCGATTTTATCTCGTGGGACGTTGCATCGACTGGATCCCTCTTAACCCATGATAGCATGGCCGTGACCCCGTTTTGTTTGGCTTCGCCCTTATGCAAAGAGATGGTATCGGTTATCACGATTACCGTTGGTTTTGGACATTTTTTTGGGTTCAATCCTAAATCTCCAACTCCACGGGTGACTATCAGTCGGATATACGCGTCTCTCAAGTTGTTCTTGCGCAGGGTCTCTATAACTGCTCGAATCATCTGTTCTCTTGTAATAGGGATTTCAAGCATTATCATGTGACCTGAACGGTAGAGTCTGTCAACATGCTCCTTCAACTTGAAAGCCGTGCCGCTGTATGCACGGATTCCTTCGAACACTCCGTCCCCGTATAACAGGCCGTGATCAAAAACTGAGACCTTTGCCTGTGACTTTGGATAGAACATGCCGTCTATGTAAACCTGTAGCTCTTTTTCCAACAGATTATCCTCCAAAGTACAGAAAGTAATCTATGAAACTGAGGTCTGATATAGTTTTTGCAAGGAAAGCCTGTTCTCAACTATTGCTAACCGTAGAATTGCGGCCTCTTTGAAAGGTGCTTTGGCAGAGGAAGTGGTCTGAAAGGTTTGCCCTTCGTTTCCAGTTCAATTTCCTTGACCAACGCCTCAAGCTTCATCGAAGGTCTTCCACCGGTCTTCCTGTTCCTTATTGGAAGCAGACCTGATTCAATTTCTCTTTGCCCTACGACAACTATGTAGGGCACCCATTCCATCTCTGCCTCTCTGACCTTCTTCTGCAAAGTCATCTGTCGATCGTCAATGTCCACACGGATGCAATGTCTTTCCATTTTCTCAGCCATTTTTTCAACGTCTTCGATGTATTTTTCAGATATTGGAATTAGGCGGACCTGCGTCGGCGAGAGCCATATTGGAAGCATCGGTGATTTGCCGCTTTGCTGTTCTCTATAGGCTTTTTCCAACAGGGCATATACGTCTCTTTCAATTGCCCCACTTGGGGAGCAGTGTAAGATCAGCGGATGTTGTTTTTCGCCTTTTTCGTCAACGTAATTTATGTCGTATCTTCTGGCATTTTCAACGTCGATCTGATCTGTTGAGAGTGCAGCGGCCTTATCTTGATTATCTACAAAGTTGAAGTCCCATTTAAGCCTGAAATAAAAGAAAGGTTGCTTCCACATTTCAACTAGCAGCGGCTTGCCAAACATCTTAGCCAGCGAAGCTATGAATCTCTTGTTCTCGTCATAAAAGTCCTTTGTAAAACGTATTGCAGCCTCATAATCATTTTGCGAGAGACCTATTTCTTCAAGAATTTGTGCAGAAAGCTTGAACCTCACCATGAATTCTTTTTTGGCTTGTTCCAAGTCCGTGCAAAAAGCGTGACAGTCAGGCATGCTGAACGCTCTAAGGCGCCTCAGACCAACGACTTCACCGCTCTTTTCGCGTCTGAAACTGTAACGAGTTAACTCGTAGACTTTCAGCGGCATCTGCCTATATGAGAACTGCGCATCATGAACCATTAGAAACTGACCGAAACACGCAGCGAACCTCAGAAAAAGCTCCTTGTCTTCGGATTTCAGCAAGTATTGCCTTGCCGGAAAACGGTTTAGGTAGTCCGCCAAGCTCGGATGTTGAAAATCGTACATTATCGGCGTTTCAACTTCCATCGCTCCGTACTCGACCATCTTGGCGGTGACAAACTGTTCAAGAAGTGATTTGATAAGCCGCCCCTTTGGATACCAACGTATGTTGCCAGGGTCGCTTCCCATTTCGTAATCGGCTATTTCAAGTCTCTTCATCAGAAAGACATGCGGGGGCATTTGTTGGCTGGCTCTCACTTTTGATATTTCATATTTCGCGAATTTTTCGAGGCTTTCATGTCCTTTGAAGTCGTAGTCTTCGGCTAGCGTCATTTTCCCGCTCATTTCAAGGATATACCAGAAAGATTCGAGTTTCTCCTCCGCCTTTGCTGCTTCTGAGATGTTGTCTTTTTGCTGTTCTTTATCTTCAAGCTTGACTGGCAGGTATACTCGGGATTGCTCCGCTAACGGATGCCCTTTTATTGCTATAGTGAATTGTTTGTTCCAGCCAAATGGTGCTCGGTAAGTTTCTATGCCTTTTTCTCTTGCATAGGTTTCAATGGCCTTGATTACTTTTAGAGCCTCGGTTGGCTTGGCCAGATTGCTGCTCAGATGTGCGTAAGGATAAATCAGAATTCGGTTTACCTTCAGCTTCTCGAGAAAAGCTTTGACTTCGTCCACGGCTTTCTGAGCGGTTGCTTTGCTGTCCCCTTCCTCGACAGCCGTAAACAGGACCACTGCTTCATCCAGACGAGTTGCCTTTTTTTCAGTTTCTTCAGCATTAGGTATTTCTTTCTGGATCGGCCTGTACTCGATGAAATCAGAATGTAGCTGCAGTATTCGCATGGGTCATCACTCATTTAGCCTTTGTACCGCATTCTCTC
>JBGPBD010000026.1:0-7401 GCA_041481045.1 Bathyarchaeia archaeon
CACCTGAGAATCGTGAAAAACTCCATGAGGTAGTCATGGCGAAAGCTATCGAGTTTCTAGAGCATTCTTGATGCAGCCAACTTGCTACATGTAGCTGTCAAGTTTCGACAAAAAAAAGGGGGGTCTAGTAGTTTTCACACCAGACTTCGAAGTAGCTTCTGGGGTGGCTGCAGACTGGGCATTTTTCTGGGGCTTCAGGGCCCTCGAAAACGTGTCCGCAGTTTCTGCACTTCCATTTTATTGGTGAATCTTTCTTGAAGACTTTGCTTTGTTCAACATTCGCCAATAGTTTTCGATAGCGCCGCTCATGGTAACTCTCAACCTTGGCAACCATGCGGAAAGTTCTACCTACGTCTTTGAATCCTTCTTTTTCTGCTGCGTCAGCAAAGCCAGGATAGAGCGTGCCCCATTCGAATTTCTCTCCATCTGCTGCTGCTTCCAGATTTTCTGCTGTCGTCCCAGTGATACCTGCGGGATAGGTTGCCGTGATCTCTGCTGTTCCGCCTTTCAGATGGTTGAAGAAGAGTTGAGCATGTTCCTTTTCATTGTCAGATGTCTCTTGAAAGATGGCGGATATCTGCTCGTATCCTTCCTTCTTGGCGGCACTGGCAAAGAAGGTGTATCTTGTTCTAGCTTGGGATTCACCTGCAAACGCTGCTAGCAAATTCTTTTCAGTTTGACTTCCTTTTGACTGCATTGTTTCAACTTCCTTTGCCACCTATTTGTGAAAGGAAACATAAAAAGCATTTCGAATCTCGCGCTAAGGCGAGACCTTGACTTGCGGTCAATAGGTGGGAACAAAGTGTTATAGCTGTGAAGTTGAGATAGCCTCTTTTGAACGGAGGATGGTTCTCTCATGCTGGTTGCGGGTGTCGATGATGCGGGACGCGGGTGTGCAATTGGTCCTTTGGTCATTGCAGGTGTGCTCATGAATGAGGATGACCTGCCAAGACTTGTTGAGCTGGGGGTTAAGGATTCCAAGCTGTTGTCCGCGCATAGGCGAGAGGTTCTTGAACCAGAAATAAAACGAGTTGCTAGAAGTTTCGAGGTAGTGAAGCTTTCGCCTCGGCAAATTGATGAAGTGGTTCTTAATGGGAGAAAGCTTCGCAGGTTGAATTGGCTTGAAGCTCAGACTATGGCGAAAGTAATTGAGGCTCTCAGACCAGACAAGGCGTACGTTGACGCGTCAGATGTCCTAGAGGACAGATTCAAAGCAGATATACTAGATTGCTTGCCTTTCAAGATAGCCTTAGTTTCGGAACATAAGGCAGATAGAACCTATTCTGTAGTTTCTGCAGCGTCAATAATTGCGAAAGTCGAGAGAGATAGGGAAATTGCCGAGCTGATCAAAGTGCATGGGGATTTTGGATCAGGGTACCCGTCTGACCCGAGAACCATGAGTTTCCTTGAGCGATGCTTGAAGAAAACGGAAGGTTGTCCGGATTTTGTGAGAAAGTCTTGGAAACCGGTGAAGAGGATCAGAAGCGATAAGGAGTTGCGCCAAGTCAAGCTCATGTGAAGTTGCTGATTAACTCTTCGAAGCTTTTGAGCTTGGAAAGATCCTTGCTGTGAATACATGAGATGTCTTTGTGGGATGGTTCCTGCCCGTCGGTTATGAGTATTGGATGCGCTTGGACAATCTTGGTCACGCTGAGGATTTCATCAACTCTTCTGTCCAGATGCCGCTCTTTGCTGTCTGCAATTCCGCCTATGATTCTCGTATTGTTTTCAGGGACATTTATTATGAAATCGAAAGGCGCTCTTCTGACGGTCATAATGCCTTGTTGGTCAAACTTCGTGAAGATTTTCGTGAGAAGCTTGTTCTTGGCGATGACGCGCTTGGCTGTCGTTAGTAAGAGGCACTCACGTTGCTTTGCCGGTTTTTCCAAAACGTTCACGGATCTCGCAACGGGTATTCCCAAAGTGCAGATCAATTTGTACGCGGCTGTGACCGAGGGTTTGGCCATTCCTCGTTCGTAGCCATAGAGTGTTCTTCGGGATGTGCCTATCATCTCAGCCATCTTGCCTATGGAGAGGCCCAGTTGTTGCCTCCTGCGTCTTATGGCGGTTCCATCAATTTTAACGTAGTATCCTCCTCGTCCAGCTTGAATCAAGGGATTGGTCTTGTTGGACACAATGTTTTCAAAGGTTCTCGCGGTGATGGCTGAAACGTTGTATCTTGTGTAGACTGTGTCCTCTTCCAAGGGTTTTTCGCGAGCGTTTTCGCTTATCAACAGTGAAGCAGCCGAGACGCTTTTGGATATGCTCCTTAGCTCAGCTGAATCATTTGGGGAGAGGTTGTCGATGTCTGGCTGAACCTTTATGAAAATCAGGTTTCCGTTTTTTCTAGCTGCAAAATCGAAACAGCTTGGTCTTGACCAGCATGTTTGAGAAACAGCAAAACCTGCTTTCCTGAGTAAGGTCCCAGCGGCCCTCACTTCGTCCCCCTCTGTATGAATCATAGAAATGTCACGTTAGGATTGCGTCAGCAGTTGGATATAAACTGTATCTTCAATTCCACTATGGAGCGTAGCATATGATCTGGCTATCCGGCAATGCGCTTCGCGTGCGGCACCTTCAAAACTCACTTCTAGAAGGCCGACGCTTTTGGATCGGTTCGCGTTTGTGATTCGATCGCATGCGAATTCTAGCTGAGATAGAACCGAAATTTGCAGGAAATCAATATTTTCACTTCACTGGCACGCATGCTGGTCAGCCAGTTTGAAATCTGGCTGGGTTCTATCAAGGTAGTTATCTACTTTGTCTCCTAGAGCTTCCTTCAACAAGCTCATCCGGACATCCATGTACTCTTCTCGAAGTATGTCAAAATGAAAAGACCCCCATTTTTTGCCTGCCACGTACACCGTGTTTCGGGCGACTCCTCCTTTTTTGAAACCGCAGAACTCGAGCACTCTGTGAGCTCGTGTGTTGTATTCTACGCTCCATGCTTGACAGTGCTCTAGGCCAAGCTGGATGAAGGACATTTCCAGTAGAGCAATGGTTATTCTTTTTCCAAAGCCTTTTTCCCACAGTTCTTTCTTGCCTATGTAGGTGCCGACATCCGCTCCAGGAATATTACCCCAAGTTCCCCTGCGAATGGTGGCAATTCCTATGGGTTCACTTGTTTCCATGTTTTCGACGATGAGGTAGATGTTCTTCTCATTCTTCATCATTTCAGCGTACTTTTCTTCTAGTTGAACCATCGAAATTACGCTCAGTGGTTGGCTTCGGCTGTACATCATCAGTTCGAAATCATTCTCCCAAACGTGCAGAAGTTTCAGGTCTTCCTTTTCCATAGGTCTAAACCTAAGACCGGCAAACTCAAACATTGACATCGCCCATTTGAACTACTGCAAAGGCAAAAATTAACCTTCTCCTGCATTTGAAACTACATTTTCAAAGTCGTCTGCACTATTTGATTTTTGCTAGACACCGCTAGATTCACTGGAGCAAAGCTGCAATGCTCAGTTTTGAAAAATCGTCAGTTATTATGTCTGCTTTTCTCAAGTTTTGGTTGCCACTGTCTGGGTTTCTGTATCCAAGGCACTTCATGCCTGCACGTTTTGCAGCCTCAATGCCCAACTTGGAATCCTCAACTACTAGACAATCGCTCGGGTTCACATTCAGTTCGGCGGCTGCCTTGAGGAATATCTCTGGGTTTGGCTTGCTGTGAACAATGTCTTCTGCGCCGACGATGCAATCAAACAAGCTCGTAATATCCAATTTGGCCAAGACATATTTGATTTGCTTTCTAGTGGAACTGGAGCCGATTGCCAATTTGATTCTCTTCAATTTCAAGTTCCTGAGTAACGTGATTATTCCTTTTGTCGGCTCTGCATCTTCTTTCAGAAGCCTGAAGAGTATGTCTTCTTTTCGGCGAAACATCTCTTCAAATGTGGTGTCAAGCTTGTATTTTCTTATCAGTTTAGTAAACATCAAGTTGGCTGTGGTGCCAGTGTACTTGTGAAGTTCCTCAGCAGATATTTGGACTCCATATTTCAGAAGCGTTTGTTTTTCAGCTTCGATATGTGCATTTTCACTTTCAACGATTACGCCATCTAGGTCAAAAATGACAGCCTTTAACAAAAACGCTCACAATCCGCTATTTTTTCGGTTTAGGAGGTTCCTGCTCGAAAATCCACGAAGCTCTCTTGATTATGTCCGGTATGGGCAATTGTTGAGGGCAAAGTTCCTGACATCTTCCACATGCTACGCATCTCTTGGCCTGGCTTTCTGGAGCAATATGTTCCCAGTATTTGGCTTTGACCTCATCGCTCATATCATTGATATAGAACTCGTTGTAGAGCGACATTATCTCAGGTATGTTGACGCCTTCAGGGCATGGTGAACAATACCCGCATGCCGTGCAGCCGACGAAACCCATTTTCTTGTATTCTAATGCAACTTGATTAATGAATGATAGGTCTTCTTCAGTGAGTTTGTTTATGCTGGAGTGGCTCGCGGTTCTGACGTTTTCTTTCACCTGTTGCATCGTGCTCATGCCGCTAAGTGCTGTGGAGACTTCTGGCTGGTTCCAAACCCAAAGAAGCGCCCATTCGGCTTGGGTTCTCTTGACTTGTGCGTTGTTCCATATGTCTTGTACGGGTGTTGGAGGTTTGATGGCCAGTCTTCCGCCGGCTATCGGTTCCATTACGACTACTGCTAGTCCTTTGGAAGCCGCGTATCGGAGTCCTTTTGTGCCGGCTTGGTATTTTGCGTCTGCGTAGTTGTATTGAATTTGGCAGAGTGTCCAGTTTTCGTAGCTGTCTATTATGTTTTTGAATGCATCGTATTCATCGTGGAAACTGAAGCCAAGATAGCGGAATTTTCCCTCGTCTATCTTTTTCTCAGCCCAGCCTGTTACATCTAATGCTTGAAGTTTTTGCCATCGTTCCTCGTTTAAGCCATGCAGAAGGTAGAAGTCAACGTCAGTGTTCAACCTTTTGAGTTGCTCTTCCAAGTATTTGTCCATGTCTTGGGGCGAGTTGATGAGCCATGCTGGCATTTTAGTGGCCAGCTTCACGTTGTCGCGGTATCCATCGTTCAAGGCTTTGCCCACAAGGGTTTCGCTGTTTCCTCCATGGTATGGATAGGCCGTGTCGACGTAGTTGACACCGTGGTCGATGGCATATCTTATCATTCTGATTGCTTCAGGCTCATTTATCCTTGCAGCTTCATTACTGATTATTGGCAGTCTCATGGCTCCAAAGCCTAGAGCTGATACTTTCCAGTTTAGCTTTCCAAAGCTTCTGTATTTCATGGACGGCCATCACTAGGCTTTACCAAGAGGAAAATCACCTTATAGACGTTCTGCAATCTCAGATATTTTTCAACACTGACATTGCGTGATGCCTAACCCATTGACACGCTAGTATACTGTCTTCTTGAAGACAAGACTACGCTTGGGCGACTATCATGGCGTGCGCTTTATCATACGGTTCCAGATGAACAACTTCCTCTATGCGGAATCCGCGTTTTTCCAAAACCCTAGTTTCGCCCTTGTAGACTTCAGACGGTTCCTTGGTTACATCTATGCTTTGAGCCTTAACGGCAAGCATTATCCAGCCCTTATCTCTCAAAAACAAGTCAGCATTGTCCGCTAGGACCCTTGCTTGTTCAGGCTGCGCAATATCGCAGTAAATGTCATCAACCTTCCCACGTATGAACATTGAATATCTCTCAGGAAGGCGCGCGTCTTCAAGTATCGGCAGCATGTTCAGTCTGTATGCGCACACATTTTCAACCAGATCTCTTATGGATCGTGAGGCAAACTCCACGCAGTAAACGTGGCCTTTTTCCCCCACAATGTCTGAAACGTGGCTTGCAGTCGTTCCAGATGCCGCGCCTAGGTACAGAACCTGATGATCAGGCCTTATGGGAACCGTGTTCACGCCTCTCAGGATGACAGCTGCGAGCTTGCTTCTGAAAGCATCCCAGACGCGGTATTCTGCACCTTCAAATCGTAAGAGTCTTTCACCGTAGACGTTTCTGCCAGGTGTCAAGTTTCTCGTTGCGAGCCGCTTAGCGCCATCCTCAAGCATTATTCGGTATATTGCCGGGAATTTTGGATGCGGCTTGACTCTAACGTTCACGCCAGTGATTTCTCCGCTTTTCTCTTCCCATTTTCTCATGTTCAGGCCTTTGCCGCTTGGGTTCCACAGTGGGAATCGGTGGAGGCTCAGCGTATTTTTCTCGGATTTCATCGATTCTTCTTTCCAAATCACCTTTGAGTCTGCTGCTCACGTCTCTGCCTCCAAAAGCATCTACTCTAATGGCTATGGCCAGCTTTCCAGCTAAGGCTCTTGCGATTTTTCCTCTCTGCCACCTCTTTGCATCATGCAGAAGTGTGTGTTGAAAAATCAGCCCGTGTTTCGGTGGTCTTGTTCCAGTTTTCAAAGAGCGGAATAATGCCTTTTCTGCTCCCAAAACTTGAATCGTGCTTGCTGGTCGTCGGGCAAGGTTTGACAAGCCTCCTGACGTGGCAATTAATCGCGCTCCCAGTAGCGAGCCGACAAGAGCCTTTGTGTTCGGTGCAACTTCTTCCATGGTTTTGTCCATGTAGCTCTCCATGCCCCGCCTCAAGTCATATAGCTTTAGGATACTGGTGCACAAGGACTGAATCTGCTTTAGATCAGTTTCGTCCAAGCTGGCGCCCATCGATTTTTCCGCAGTCTTAGCTATAGCCTCAGCTTTTGCAGCGGGGATATCCTCGTTCTTCAGCTTTTCGTCCGTGAAATCCTCTCTATTGCCCAAGTCAACGATCAACCGTGCATAGGTTTCATGTTTCTCCACCAATCGATCGAGTTCAGGAAAGTGTACGCCATACCATTCTCTCACGCGGCTCATCAGCAGATTTATTGTTCTGTCCAAATCGTCAAGCGTGTGGACGGCCTGCGCAACTATCAAGTCTCTCTTTTCAATTGCTCCCCTAACCCTGAGCTTTGCAATCTCCATAGTCACATTATGCATCCACAAACTGAACTCATCAGCGTCTTTCACGAAGCCAACGTCAACAGCGAAACGCTCCATTTGTGAACGAAGCATCTCTCCAGCTTCCGAAGGCTTCTGAACCTCAGTTTCGACATCCAGTTTCACTTGTGCTTCCCTGGCCAGCTCAGCGCTTTCGAAAACAAAAGAATCATAACCACTCTCCTTCAGATGCTTGATTATTTCAGCAACCTCATCTGTAACCTTCCCCGCTTGGATATTTGCAAGATTTTTGGCCGCTACCTGAGGCTTGCGAGGAAACAGACTTTTCCCCACGAGTTTGTTCTCTTCACCGAAAGCGAGTATTCCAAATGGGCATTCAACGATCGTGGCCCTCATCAGTCCACCTCAACATCACCACTATTCCTAAACCTTATCTTATTAAACGATCGCTGCGAACAAGCGTCCAGCACC
>JBGPBD010000027.1:0-7337 GCA_041481045.1 Bathyarchaeia archaeon
AACGCAGTTATCATAGCCTCTTCCGACATGAGCCATTATGAACCCCAAGAAAAAGCCGTCAAGAATGACCTCTTAGCTCTCAGGGCTGTGGAAGCAATGGACGAGGCGAAGTTCTATTCAACGATTGAATCCCATAACATCACAGCCTGCGGATATGGCCCAATCATTGCCCTGATAGAAGCGGCCAAGATCATGAGGGCAAAAGAGGCAAAACTATTATGCTATAAGACCAGTGGAGATGTAATTGGCGACTACTCAAGCGTGGTTGGGTACGCAGCCGTCTGTTTCACAAAATAGTGGTGTGAATGGGTGTCGTTGCTTCAGCACCTGCGAAGATAATACTGTTCGGAGAACATTTCGTGGTTTATGGAGAACCAGCAATCGTCCTGGCCATAGACAAGAGAGCCTACGTAAAAATAGAAAACCGGCATGACACCAGCCTCCATTTGCGTTCCGCTAATCTCAATCTCGCAGGACACTTCGAAAATGACATTTTCAAGATCGACCAAGGCAGCGCAAAAGAAGCTAGAATCAAATTCGAACCCGTCAAACATGCTTTGGACAAAATCCTGGAAAAACATGGGAAACAAATTGGCTTGGACGTTGAAATAAACTCCACTATTCCTGTGGGAGCTGGACTTGGATCTTCGGCAGCTGTGGTTGCAGCCGCAACAGCGGCAGCTGGCGCTTTGTTGGACATGAAACTGTCGAAGGAGGACATTTTCCGAATAGCTTATGAAGCGGAAAAAATCGTTCATGGCACACCATCAGGAGTTGACCCTGCGATCTCAACCTTCGGCGGTTCTATTCTCTTCCAAATGGACACAGGTTTCAAACCGTTAGACGTGAAGGCAGAGATCCCTCTTGTGATCGGCGACACAGGCGTTGAAAGATCTACGCGAATTCAAGTTGAAAAAGTCAGGAACATAATGGAGAAATACCCACGGATCATTGAAAGCATAATGAAGGCCGCCCGGGAAATCGTACTGAGAGCCATTGACGCATTCAAGGAAAACGATTTGGAAACGCTCGGAGCTTTGATGAACATAAACCACGCTTTGCTCTATGGAATCGGAGTCTCAGACGAGTCCCTGGAATGGCTTACCAATGCCGCTCGCAAGGCAGGCGCTTTGGGCGCAAAACTGACCGGTGCCGGTGGAGGTGGGTGCATGATAGCACTATCGAAAGACGAAAAGCTCGAACAGGTTCAAGAAGCCATTCAGAGAGCAGGTGGCAGACCATTTATAGCCAGAAAAACTGATGAAGGTGTGAGAATTGAGCGAACCTAGAATCACGATCATGAAAATCGGAGGCTCTGTAATCACTGATAAGAGCACAGAGCTCGCGCCGCAGACGCAAGCTATAGACCGCCTTGCTGTTGAAACGCAGAAGGCAGGTGCAAGAGGCCTGATAATAGTTCACGGTGGAGGCAGCTTCGGACACCCTGCAGCGCAAAGAAATGCAATCAGAGAAGGCTTGAAAAAGCCAGATCAGATATTCGGTTTTGCAGAGACTCATCACTTCATGACGATGCTTAACGGTTTGGTCATGGATTCATTCATCATGCACGGTGTCCCGGCAGTGAGCATTACTCCATCATCATGCGTAGTGACAGAAAGCGGCAGAATAAGAAGCTTCGAAGATACACCGTTGAAAATGCTTCTGAACATGGGCTTTCTACCAGTACTTTATGGAGACACAGTACTAGACGCAAAACTGGGGTTCACCGTGCTATCAGGAGACCAGCTTGTTTCAACCTTGGCAACAAAGCTAAATGCAAAACGCATAATTGTCGGTGTAGACGTTGACGGCCTGTGCGATTCTGACCCAAAGATTGAGAAAACGGCGAAGAGATTCCCACATTTGACCCTCAGCGAACTGAAACAACTTCAGAGAAAAGTCGGCAAATCCACCGCCTGCGACGTCACAGGTGGCATGTTCGGCAAGATTGCTGAGCTCATACCAGCATTGGAGAAAGGAGTTTCGGTGACTATCTTAAATGCAACAAAGCCAGGTCTTGTTTACATGGCTCTGAAAGGAGAAAACGTGGAAGGCACGCTGATAGAGAAGGAATAAAGAGTTGGTTGAAGAAACAAGCAGAAGAAAATCAGATCATATCAGAATTGCATTGAACCAGAATGTCCAAGCAAGACAAGCGACAACAGGCTTTGAAGATGTTCATCTAGTTCACAAAACCTTGCCGGAGATTGACAAGAAAAGAGTAGATTTGTCCACAACTGTTTTTGACCACAAGTTTGCAGCTCCAATAATAGTTGGAGCCATAACAGGTGGAACTCAAGAAGCCTTGAAAATCAATGCGGCAATAGCTGAAACCGTGGAAGACCTGGGCCTAGGTATGGGCGTGGGAAGCCAGCGAGCAGCAATTGAAAACAGGAAACTTGAAAAAACGTTTACCATAGTCCGAAAGAAGGCCCCAACAGCTTTCCTGATTGCAAACATCGGCGGCGTGCAGCTCGTTAACGGATACGGGCTGAAAGAAGTCAGGAAAGCTATTGAAATGATTGAGGCAGACGCTGTTGCAATACACTTGAACGCGCTGCAAGAGGCCGTTCAGCCAGAGGGCCAGACGAACTTCAAAGGAGTACTTGAAAGGATAAGCGAAATCACAAGTGAAATAGACAAGCCCGTAATAGCAAAGGAAACAGGAGCCGGCATAGCTGCTGAAGAAGCAAGAAAGCTCCATGATGCTGGTGTTAAAGGCATTGACATAGGTGGCGCGGGCGGAACGAGCTTTGCGGCTGTCGAGTATCATCGGGCAAAAGGTCCCAAGAACATTTTTCAGCGCAGATTAGGCGACATCTTCTGGGATTGGGGCATTCCGACAGCAGTAAGCATCGTTGAGGTCTCCATGACGACGAACATGTGCACAATTGCGTCAGGCGGTATACGAAGCGGGGTGGATATGGCCAAAGCCTTGACGCTGGGTGCAAGCCTGACGAGTCTGTCAGAACCTATTCTTAAAGCCGCAGTCAAAAATGTGAACGAAACAAAAGCTACACTCTCGCTTCTAATCGATGAATTGAGAAATGCAATGTTTCTTGTCGGAGCAGCCTCCGTTCAGAAACTTGAAAAAACGCCCGTTGTGATAACAGGTAAAACAGCAGAATGGTTAACGGCCCGAGGATTCGATGTATGCGCCAAAGCGCGAAGAGGGAGAGAATAGGTCTTGGATGTTAAAAGGTTTCTTGAACAGAAAGCTATCATAGTGGACAGGACTATTGAGAAGTTCATTCCAAGAGTCTTCTCAAAGAACGCAGTGGTATTCAGGGTCAACCCGCCAAACTACGCGTTCAATATTGACCCATTAAACAAAGCAGTGGCAGATCCCATCTGGGAATTTCTGGACAGAGGCGGAAAAAGATGGAGACCAGCACTGTTCCTGTTGATCTGCGAAATCCTAGGCAAGAACCCTGACGATTTCATTGATTTCTCCATAATACCTGAAGTAATCCACAACGGGACGTTGATTGTAGACGACATTGAGGATGCATCTGAGCTTCGAAGAGGAAAACCTTGCACCTACAAGACCTATGGCTTGGATGTTGCCATAAACGCTGGAAATGCAATGTATTATCTGCCCCTTCTGCCCCTAATAGAACGTAAAGAGAAGATCTCTGCTCAAAAAGCACGCAAAGTCTACGAGATTTACACGCAGGAAATGATCAACCTCAGCCTAGGCCAAGCAATGGACATTGCATGGCACAGAGGATTGGCAAGCGCCGACGAACTTGATGAGAAGGCATACTTGCAAATGTGCGCCTACAAGACCGGAACCTTAGCAAGGATGTCCGCAAAGATCGCTTCTGTTCTAGCAGGTGCAAATGACGAACTTGCTGAAAAACTCGGTCGCCTCGCAGAAAGCATAGGGATAGCCTTCCAAATGCAGGACGATGTGCTTGATCTGACAAGCGCAGAGTTCGAGAAAAAGAAAGGCGGTCGAGGACAAGATATAACCGAAGGAAAACGCAGCCTAATTGCCATTCACACGTTGAGAGTTGCAAGTGCTCAGGACAAAAGAAGACTCATCCAGATCCTCAGCATGCATACTTCGAACCAGAGACTTCGAGATGAAGCAATCGCACTAATGAGGAAATATGACTCGATTGAATACGTTGAGAAGTTCGCAAAGAAAATAGTTGAAGAAAGCTGGAAAGAAGCTGAGAAACTTCTGCCTGATGCTATTGGGAAGGAAAAATTGAAATCGTTCGCCGAATTCTTGATTGAAAGAAAAATCTGAAACGAAAAGAAGCGCGAAACCTTTGCTTACAGATACTGAACTTCAAGAGATTGTTCGAAAAATAGCTCTAATTAACGCCGTGAAACACGATGGCAAAGCCCAGGAAGGTGCAGTTATTGGAAAGATTCTGGGCGAGAAGCCTGAATTAAGAAGCAAGGTAAAAAAGATATCAACTCTAATCCGCAATGTCGTTCGAGAAGTCAACGGTCTTTCACCTGAAAAACAGAAACGTATGGTCGAAGAGAAATGGCCTGAAGCGCTTGTCAGAGAAAAAGTAGAAGAGGAAAAGCATCTTCCACCTTTGCCTAACGTTGACAAGTATGCCTTTGTAGTAACACGTTTCTCGCCGAATCCCGACTGCGTCCTTCACCTGGGCTCTGCAAGAGCTATAATCTTATGTCATGAGTACGCGCGGTTCTACAAGGGCAAGTTCATTCTGCGCTTCGAGGACACAGACCCAAAAATCAAGAGACCCGTCCTGGAGTTCTACGACCGCATAAGAGCAGACTTGGCTTGGATTAACTGCAGACCAGACGAAGAGTACATTCAAAGTGACAGAATTCCAATCTACTACGAATATGCAGAAAAACTGCTGAAGGACGGCAACGCCTACGTCTGCACGTGTCAGCCACAACTGTTCAGAGAAAAGGCCCTAGCCAACCAGCCCTGTGAATGCCGATTCTTGCCAGCTGAAGAAAACATGCTTAGATGGAAACGCATGTTACAAGGTGAATACGGCGAAGGCAAGGCAGTAGTCCGCGTGAAAACTGACATGAACCATCCTAATCCAGCAGTTCGAGACTGGCCAGCACTCAGAATAATAGACACTGACAAATTTCCACATCCGCGAGTGGGAAACAAATATCGCGTCTGGCCATTATACAACCTAGCGAATGGCATCGATGATCACCTTCTCGGCATTACGCACATAATCAGAGGAAAAGAACACCTCACAAATCAAGTCAGGCAGGAATACATGTACAAGCACCTAGGATGGAAGTATCCTGAGGCAATACATTATGGTCGACTAAAAATCACCGGAGCATCCCTTAGCAAATCAAAAATCGTTCAGGGCATAAAAGATGGGCTTTACAAGGACTGGAACGACCCTCGACTCGCAACTTTTGCAGCCTTGAGAAGACGAGGAATAACGCCAGAAGCGATAAGAAAGATGATAATTGACGTCGGACCCAAAACGCAGGATGTTGTCCTAAGCTGGGAAAACCTCTACGCGTACAACCGCAAAATATTGGACCCCGTCACTGAAAGATACTTTTTCGTCGAGAACCCAATAGAATTGATGGTGGAAAAAATTCCAAAGGCGTTTAATGTGAAGCTTCTTCTGCACCCTTCTCATCCCGAGGGAAGAAGCAGAGAATACCTAATAAAGCCAGAACAGAGCAATGGCAATGCGAAGTTCTGGGTTTCCAAGAAAGACGTCGACGCTTCGAAAATTGGAAGCATCGTTCGCCTTATGGAATTGTTCAACGTGAAAATCAAGAATGCAAGCGTATACGCGGCTGAAGCCGTTTTTGAAAGCGAATCCTACGAACAAGCTCGCCGGATGAAAGCCCAGTTGATCCATTGGATACCTGTAGGTAGGGATATGCCATGTCAGGTCATCATGCAAGATGCAAGCGTGGTGGAGGGAATCGCCGAAAGCTATTGCAAACAGCTGAAGCCCGACGCAATCATACAATTTGAGCGCTACGGATTCGTTAGAATCGATCAGGTTGAAGGAAAACTTACAGCTTACTATGCTCATAAATAGCCAAAAGTGGATGGAAGATGCGCAAACAAGACAAAGTGGTGGTTTGGCCAAGGTATTTCGACTCAACGAGAACGAGAAAGGAAGGAAGGCGAGTTCCAAAGAACCTGGCTGTGCCTTCTCCTGAAATTCTAGAAGTGAAGGATGCAACTGATAAGCTTCATATGAACAGCGAACTCATCGCGGATGTTGCCTTCCCAAGATCTCCCTGGCTGAAATCAGGCATGATCCTCGTTGAGAAGAAGCATTCAAAGGAAGAGACAATGAAAGAGATTGCAAAACAGTTACTGAAGATTCGAAGTACGCCATTGGCAAAGTAGAATATGGCTAACTTTTTTCTTCTTTCATCAGGACAGCATTCAACAATCCATGTTGCCCAGGCCGGGACGTGATCCGAGCCAAGCCTAAAGAAGTTTCTATTATTGCACCTTTGGTTATTACGCCCCGACGGTCATAATCAACGTTAACAGGGTTCTTGGCTACTCTTGTGATCTCAACTTTCTGTGTTTTTCCTGTTTTCGGGTCAGTCACGCACACTTGCTTGTCTCTCAGCACTTTGAGTTTCCGGGTTCCGCCTCTGCCTCTCACGGTTTTTCGTTTCAGTTCGCCCAAAGTGGTTTCAGCCGGAAATGAGCCGATCTCAAACCTTCTTTTCTTCTTGAAATGTCGTTTTCGACCGCCAGAGGGCTTTTTCTTGCGCATGTCACCGTGCCAAACCGACACTTATCATTTCTCCATGAATATTAAACCTAGGCGGTCATTATCACCGTTGTTTTGCATATAAATCTATCCGTTTCAAGGCTGAGAAGTTTCCTGTTTTTCGATGTCCTCGAAAATGTGCTTTAATTCTTTCTTTATAGTGGTTGTATCATGGCTCAGAGCAAAGTAATCTGCGAAATATTCCGTCGTTCTTAGAACTGATGAGCGGCCGCTTCTTTCACTGGCAATCAAACCCATTTCCCTTAGTAACTTAACGTGTCCGTAGGCATGATGCCCCCGCACGTCGATGACTCTTTTTTTGGACACGGGCTGCCTGTAGGCTATGTAGGAAAGCGTCTTCAAGGGTCCAACGGAAAGCAGAGGTCTGTTAACGAGCTTTCTGACGCGTGGCGTAAAATCACTTTTCAACTGCAGAACATACCTTTCGTCCTTTAACGCTAGAATCTCAAGTGCAGTGTTTCTGCAGGCATACTCGTGCATAAGTGTCTTCACGAGTCTCCAAGTCTTGTTCTTTGAACGCGTGTTAAGAACTGAACACAACTCGTTTATGTCCAAGGGTCGACCTGCAACATACAACGCCGCTTCTATCAA
>JBGPBD010000028.1:0-7263 GCA_041481045.1 Bathyarchaeia archaeon
CCTGTTTCTTACTCAAGGAAACAAATTCTTCGAAGAAAATCTTGATTGAGGCAAGCGGAAGAATCAACGCAGAGAATATTGTAGAATATGCTTCAGCAGGAGTGGACATCATAAGCTTGGGCGAAATCACACAGAGCCCCAAGGCATTGAACATAAACTTGGAGATCACGAAAATCAAACAATAGCTCTGCGATCATGATCAAGTAAATGCTGCGAGCAGATAAGCTTCAATGAATGCGGCCAGCAGCAGCAATCCAGCACAGATCAAGACGAACTTTCCCGTTCTAGTGATTTCTTCCCTTCCTTTGCGCTTCATAATTCGCCAAGTCAGCCATAGGCTTGAGGCTAATGCAGTGGAATACGCGATGAATTCCAACAGAGCATGTGGCAAGATGAATGATGAGAAAAAGACAGCTATTGCAGACCAATGCATTGGGTTGCTTTCCGTGCTGTTGCTTTCCGCGGCTACGGCTGCACCAGAGTTGTATAGCGCATAGGAGCCGAACAAGGGTCCCGCGACGGGAATGAAAATTATCAAACATATTACGAAGTTATTCTTGAAAATAGAAGCAGCGCTCTCCCATATACTCATGTGTTTCAGTGACGCGCGCAAATCATCGAGCTCATTATTCAGGGCATTTGAGTCGGCAGCACTCAGCGGCGTCAGGACACCAGCAGACGTTATCAAAATGGCGAAGAAGAAACATGCTAAGATGGTCATGACTCTTTTCATTCTTGAAGATGACCTGTTCCAAAAGCCCGAAGCCATGCAAGCGACCCCATTCATCCTTCTACGTTTTCATGTCTATTCTTAAGATTCGGAAACCTCTTGCGATTGGATTTAACATTTCGGTGATATTAACCTTGTTCAACGTTTCTTTCTGATCCTCTGCGAATCCTCTGATGTCGTGTTCTCCAGCCATCAAAGAATAGAGGTAAACGGTTTTGCCAATCAATCTGCACTGGCATTTGGACGGCAAACCAAGCAGAACTGGTTGATTCTCTTTTATGGCTTTTTCACAGGCATACAAGATAGCATGCGCACCAGAAGTTAATTCTGCAATTCTCACAGGAATACTTGCTTTTCCTATAGCCAGCACATCTATCCCATATTTCTGGGTAATTTCACCGGCTGTCCGGCGGATCCTAGGTAGAATCTTCAGAAGGTGACGTCTTGCCTTGTTCGAAATCCTCATGTTTGTAAACTCAATAGGTGACAACTGCTCAAGCGAAATAGCTCCCAAAGACATGTCTAGATGAACAACATCAGCCCTGACCTTCGCTAGCAGGTCACGGCAAAGCTCTGCCTCATGAATCACAACTTCATGCCCGTTGCTGGCATCTGCAAAAATGGGCTCGGCCAAACACGCACTTGGCTCTCTGTATGGCGGATTAACCAGCACCGACGTGGTCGCCACGATGGTCAAAGGTTCAAACTTCTCATTAAGTACGGCGGCAGAAGAATCCGCTGCAATAATCCTCAAACATTTCACCTTCCCACCATAATGAAGCTGTCGGCATTTAGCTTTGCTGTTCATCTTCTCGTTTCTTTCAATTCCAACCCCAAGAGGAACAACTCTGAGCTTTTGCCTCTACTAGCCGCAGGCTTCACTACCCTCACGATTTGGAAGTGGTGTTTCACTTTCTCTGTGAAATCGTTCAGCATGTCACCTTGAAAGACCTTGACAAAGAAGCTTCCAGATGGCCTGAGCGTCTCCAAGGCAATATTCAATGCTCGCTGAGACAGATCCATCTGACGTGCATGATCCACTTCCCATATGCCTGAAATATTCGGAGAAACATCCGAGATCACAGCGTCAGCTTTCCTTGGAAGAAGCTCCAATATTTGCTGTATTGTTTCTTCTTCATTTACGTCAGCTTCGATTGTTCGAACGTTGTCCTCTTCAAACGGTTCAACTTGCTTCAAGTCCACCCCAAGCACAAATCCCTTGTCTTCCACGATACTTCGAGCTGCCTGAACCCAGCCACCTGGCGCAGCACCTAGATCAACAACAACACTTCCGCTTTTTATGAACTGATACTTCTTAACGGCCTGAAGCAGCTTGTAAGCTGCTCTGGAACGATATTTCTCCTCCTTAGCCTTCTTGTAGTAGTAATCCCTCTTCCTGTCTTGGAGCCATGCCTTTGGCAAAACTAACTGTCACCCAGCACCGCGGATTCACGTTGGCACAGTGAAAGAAGCCATCCTGTGAGCCTCTCGCAGTTCTGAGGTGAAATTGTGCTCGACGGGTCACATCTTGAGTTATCTGGGCACATCAGGCAGGGACAGTCCGCTATTGAATCTATCGAGGCCGGCATCCTCTTTGGAAAAAGCCTATACGTCCACCTTCCCTCACGAAGCTCTTTTTCTCTCCTTATCAGACCCTTATTTTCCAGTTTTATCGATATCCTTGAACCTTCCCTGCTGCTTGCCCCAAGCTCGTGCCATAGATCTGACTGAAGCACGCCTTCAGGACCAGTATTCATAACAAATTGGAGGGCCTTCTGCTCCAGGTCATTGCGTTTAGGCATCGTCACCAGTTCCAAGCCATTAGTAAGTGCAGCATTTAAATAAAAAGTTGTATGTTTAGACTTGAAGGAAGCCAAGTTGCAAATGAGAAAACCGAAAAACTACACGAGCCAATCCCGCAGTCTTGGAATCGAATCAACAGCGGACGATTTCAGCGTCGGAATATCAAATTTCCATGGTGAAATACTAGCGAACGTGATAGACGCATACATACCTACAGAAGGAGGCATCCACCCGCGGGAAGCAGCTAGACATCATGCAATAGTTGCTGACAAGGTTCTAGAGAAATCCTTCACGGAAGCGAAGACAAAGCCTCAGGACCTGTCAGTAATCGCATTTTCTCAGGGTCCAGGTTTAGGACCATGTCTTCGTACAGGAGCAACGGTAGCACGGACATTGGCTTCTTATCTTAATATTCCCTTGGTAGGCGTGAACCATTGCCTGGCACACATCGAGATTGGAAAACTCAAGACAAAAGCCAAAGATCCGATAACACTGTATGTTTCAGGTGGAAACACAATCGTCTCAGCTTTTGATGCTGGACGTTACAGAGTCTTCGGCGAGACCCTAGATATCGCTCTGGGAAATTGTCTCGATGTCTTCGCTAGAGAGGCTGGATTGCGCCAAAAACTACACTTGCCCTTTGGTGCAGTCATCGAAGAATTTGCTTCAAAAGGAGGTGAGCTGATTCCTTTGCCGTATACCGTTAAGGGCATGGATGTCTCGCTAAGCGGCTTGTTGACTGCTGCCGTAAATCTGCTCAAAAAAGAGAAGTACAGTCTTGAGGACCTGTGCTATAGCCTCCAAGAGACTGCGTTTTCCATGGTTACCGAAGTGACTGAGAGAGCTTTGGCTCACACTGGGAAGAAGGAAGTTTTGCTGACAGGCGGAGTAGCGGCGAATAGAAGACTTCAGTCTATGATCAAGACAATATCGGAAGAGCATGAAGCGAGATTCTGTGTCGTGCCAAGCCAATATGCAGTTGACAATGGAGCTATGGTTGCTTGGACAGGCGTTTTAGCCTACACTCACGGCGTGGTTACACCAATAGAGAAGAGTTCAGTGAAGCTAAGATGGCGGCTTGAAGAGGTTGAAGTTCCGTGGGAAAGATAGAACCGCCGATGCTGATCAAGAAGGGAGCTGAGGCAAGCTTGTACTTGATGGTCTGGCAGGACAGAAAAGTATTAGTCAAGAAGCGATTGCCGAAAGAATACAGGCCAGCAAGGTTGGATCAGCAGATTCGAACATACAGAACTGTTCATGAACCGCTACTACTGCACGGAGCAAAACAAGCTGGAGTGCCCACGCCAATCATCTACCAAGTCAACCTCAAAGAAGCCACAATAGTGATGGAGTTCATAGAGGGAAAACAGGTCAAAGAGTTGTTGACCAACCAGTCTGACGAGGAAAGAAAACGGGTTTGGCTGGAAATAGGCAAATCAATCGGTAAGCTCCATAAATCAGGAATAGTGCATGGAGACTTGACCACGTCAAACATGATTCTTGATCCTGAAGAGAAGATTGTCTTCGTGGATTTCGGACTTGGCGAAAAAACGAATGAACTTGAAGCCAAGGCCGTTGACCTGCATCTCATGAAAAGAGCCCTACAAAGCACACACTTTAAGTTTGCAGAAGAATGCTTCAACGCCGTGATAGACGGCTACTCTAGCGTTTTAGGAGTGGAAAGAGCTAAAGCTGTTTCGGAGAAAATTGAAGAAATAGAAAGAAGAGGACGCTATGTCACTGGAAGAAAAATGTGAATTATCATGTGTTTTAGATTAGAGGGCAGAGTCATCTTCTTCGCTACAAACAACGTCAACAAGTTCAACGAGGCGCGAAAAGTTCTTGCAGAATATAACATCGCAGTAGGCATGCTGAGAGTTAAAAGCCTAGAGATTCAAAGCGAAAGCTTAGATGAGATCGCAAGTACAAGCGCCAAAGACGCTTTCAGAAAATGCAATCTGCCCATTATTGTTGAAGATGCTGGATTGTTTATCAACGCATTGAAGAGTTTCCCTGGCCCGTATGCGGCTTACGTGTACAAGACAATTGGCAATGCAGGTCTACTTCGCACAATGAAGGACGTGAAAGAGAGGAAGGCAAAGTTTGAATCTACCATAGCGTACTGCTCCGCAAACCTAGAATTACCAATTTGCTTCATGGGAGAAGTTGTGGGGGAGATAACCCTCAAAGAACATAGGAAGCATCTTGATGTCGGTTTTGGTTTTGACCCGATTTTCAGGCCTACAGACAGTGACAGAACCTTTGCAGAGATGTCTATTGAGGAGAAGAACAAACATTCACATCGGGCGATGGCGTTGCGCAAATTTGCAGAATGGTACAAGAAACTTCCCAAGTCAAAGCGGTTGGAGCATCAGAGCTAACACGTAATCAACTTGTGACAACATTGTCGGTTGCTTCTTCTCAAGGACAGAGTTCCCTGTGGCAACATCGTCAGATAGAAAAACGAGAAAAAGCAAAATCCGCTGTCTTCTTTAGCCATCAATAATCTTAAATATCTGGCTATCCTTGCTCATGCAGAGTCTAAGTGAGACTTCATGCCTAAACAGGAAAGCGGAAAATCTCATCAAATAAGACCAGTGACCAAACGTCCCCCAAGCTGGTGCAAGTACCAGCCAGAGGAAGTTGAAGCGCTAGTCATCAGGCTGGCAAAAGAGGGGAACTCGACAAGCCGCATTGGTACGATTCTTCGAGATCAGCATTCTATCCCTCTGGTAAAGCCGATTACAGGCAGGACAATCACAAAGATACTCAAAGACGCGCAGCTTGCACCAACATTTCCTGAGGATTTGGGTAATCTGATTAAGAAGGCCGAGAACTTGGGTGTACACTACGAGAAGAACAGGACTGATTTGCACAACAAGAGGGCATTGCAGATCATCGAGGCCAAGGTCCACAAACTTTCAAGATACTACAAGCGAATAGGAGTCCTGCCAAAAAACTGGAAGTATGTAGCGAAAATAGCTTCTGTTGTTTAGTCTTTTTTGCTGCAGAAGGACTCCGCCAGTATCAGGTTTAAATGTTTAAGTAATCAGTTTACTAGCCTAGTGTGATCGCCATGGATGCCAACGAAAATCAGATTGCAGGCTTCTTGGACTCAGCCAAGCAAGCAGCGAAAGCGATTGTTGAAACAGTCGAGGACGATGGTTTGATCCACGTGTTTTCACATTTGGATGCTGACGGAGTTGCGGCAGGCGGAATCATTGGAAAGGCTCTTCTCAGACTTGATGCGAGGTTCCGCATCCGAATAACCCAATGGATTGAAGAGAAGATCTTTGAAGTTCTTTCAGATAGGCCGCAACTGATAGTCTTCAGCGATTTGGGAAGCGGTTACACTGATCTGTTACGGGAGAAACTTGCAGATTTCAAAATTGTGATTTTGGACCATCACCAAGTTGTAGGCAAAGATTCCACCAACTTTGTTCACGTAAACCCACATTTGAATGGCATAGACGGAGCCAGAGACATCAGCGGAGCCGGAGTAGCGTATTTCGTGGCTAAGGCGATTGACGAGGCGAACGTTGATTCGGCACCTGTGGCAGTGGTGGGCGCTTTAGGTGATTTACAAGATAAATACGATCAGAGAATGTTGGGAGGAATGAACGAAAGGATTGTTGAAGAAGCTGCCCAAGCAGGCATCTTAACGGTTGAAAAGGATCTTATTTTCTTCGGTAGAGAGACACGTCCGATTCACAGGATGCTAGCAAACACAACCACGCCGTTTATACCAGGCATCAGTGGTGAAGAAGGAAACAGTCTTGCTTTTCTGAAGAGCTTGAACATTGAGCCTAGGAACGGTGAGAAGTGGCGAGCCCTGAGAGATTTGTCGGATGATGAGAAGAGACGTTTGTGCACGGCCCTAGCGGACTATCTGTTGTCAAAGCGTCTGCGGTTTGACGTAGGCGCTCTAATAGGGCACGTTTATGTTTTGAACCGCGAAGAACCTTGGACGCCGCTCCGAGACGCCAGAGAATTTGCAGTATTATTGAACGCGACCGGTCGTATGGATCGGCCGAGTTTAGGTGTTACGGTCTGCATGGGCAATAGGGGTCCTGCATTTGAAGAAGCGGTTAAGGTGCTCGAAGATTATAGGCGAGCTATTAGCAAGTATCTTGGTTGGGTGATGGAAAAACCTGAGCGCATGCGGGAAATGGAGAACATATACGTGGTCTATGGAGAGAATTTCATCAATGACAAGATTGTAGGCGCGATTAGTTCCATCCTTTCAGGTGGGTTGCCGAATCCTGAGAAACCATTGATCGCGTATGCTAACGTTGAAGACCAAGGGTTGGCCAAAATCAGCGCAAGAACGGTGGATGCCGTCGTGGCCAGAGGCATCAATCTGGGAGATATTATGCAGATCGCTGCCGAAAAATGCGACGGAAAAGGCGGAGGACACAACATTGCGGCAGGAGCACAGGTCCCCCTTGACAAAATCAACACCTTCATCAGCATTGTTAATGGGCTAGTTGGTCAGCGATTGAAAGGCGAAAATAATGGAAGCTGAAATAGTTCTAGACTATAGAGATTCGACCATTGCAAACGCCATTGCAAGAGCCGTCTCGCCTGATAACGTCAAGACACCACGCGGTTTGACAATCAAGACGATCTGCAGAGAACACAAAGTTGTCACGAGAATAAAGTGCAGAGAGAAGCTATCTACGTTTATTGCGACGATTGATGACCTACTTTTTTGCGCTTCAACCGCAGAG
>JBGPBD010000029.1:0-6793 GCA_041481045.1 Bathyarchaeia archaeon
ATAAAGACAAATGTCATACATAGAATGATCCGAGAAGCTGCAGACTTGCGGCGAAACAAGCTCCGAACGACTATTTTGACAGTGAGTCCTGCTTTCGAAACACCCTTGAAGTCGGATTCTCGGCTTAAACCGAAGCAAAATGATGGAGAAAGAGCAACTGCAGGGCTGACTTTAGTCGCAGATAAAACAGGTCTGATACCAAAGACCAATGAGAGCGCCACGAAAGCAGCGAATATGCCCAAAGGTATCAAAGGATTAAGGCTATTCTGAACAGCTTGAAAACCGACGATTTTCAATATGAAGCCTGATAAGTAGTCTGCAGCTAGACCAAAACCGATTCCTAAGAGGCATCCTATGATTGTGACTATGATTAGTTCGTTTATAAAATAGCCAAAAACCAAGTCATTCGGGCACCCTGCTGCCTTCATCAGGCCTATATCGCGTGTCCGCTGCGACATCATAGTATATATCAGGAAGGAAATGATGACGACTCCAAGTGCAAAAACCAAGACTTCAACAAACACAACGAATAGAGAGAATACAGCAGAAAAGCCTGGAGTCAATTTGCTCTCAGCAATGGATAGTATTCCAAACCCTATCCTGCTGCTCAGCAAAAGTGTAAAAAGAGTTGATGCCACACAGAGAGCCAAGCCGATGATCACTAGGCTCGTCTGGAGCTTCCTTCGCATCAGGTCATTCAAAGAGAAGAATGTTTCACTCATCCATGTCTACCAGTTTTCCCTCTTCCAGGTGCAGCCTTTGATCTGCTAGCTTAACTATCCCTTCGTCGTGCGTAGCGACGATGAGAGTCTTTCCGTCATCATTCTGTAAATGCAGTATATCGATGATTTTGGTGCTTGTCCTTTTGTCTAGATTTCCAGTCGGTTCGTCGACAAGAAGCAACGGAGGATTGTTCGCAAGTGCCCGTGCAAAAGCAACGCGTTGTTGTTCGCCCCCGCTCAACTGAAAGGGAAAATGCTCAGCTCTAGCCTCCAAGTCCGTCATGGCTAGCAGCTCCTGAACACGCTTTTCGATGTAGTCGGTCGTTTTCTTTAGCCACTCCATCGGAAACGCTACGTTCTCAGCCACAGTCAGAGTTGAAATGAGATTGTAAGATTGGAAAACGAAGCCGACGTTATTGCAGCGAAAAGTCGCGAGAAAATCCTCATCCTTGGCTCCTAAATCTTCACCGAGTACTACAATTTCTCCACTTGAAGGTTTGTCAATGCTCCCAATAATATTGAGAAGTGTTGTTTTACCTGAACCTGAGGCACCGCTCACTACGGCAAGTTCGCCCCTTTCAACGCTCAGATTTGCCTCTCTCAGAACCTCGACCTTGGTATCGCTTAAGACGTAGGTCTTGGACAAACGTGAGCCTAGAACAACTGGGCCGCCGTTTTTCATCCCTTCAGCTTCCTTTCGCCAACTCGAAGTTCCCTCTGTCCCGTTTAAGTATTCTTGCCTTCTCCGGAAGTTTCCTTCTTTTCCAGTCTTTCCATGAGACTTCCTTGAAAATCCACTTCTTCCCCAGATGAGCCGCCAGAACAGCATGTTTCGATTCTTCGCTCATGGGAACAAGTTCATTAAGAAACCTGAAGAGCTTGTCGATTTGCTGCCTCGGAAAATAGGCATAGTAACTCGCATTCTTAACCTCGAAGGCGTAGATATTTGCGTTTTTTCTTGCTATGATGTCCGGCAACGGGTTCAAGCTTGGATTGCTTACAGGAATGCGAACTGCATTGTAGCCGTTTTTCTGCAGTCGTTTGACGAGGACATTTTCGCTGTAGAAACCTCTTCTGCGCCATTTGCGAATTTCAGCCCTGTCTACTTCCCTCATCGGATCATGAAGCCTCTAGGCTAAGGGTGGATTATGAATGGCCATTCTCCCTTCAGCTCCATTTTTTTAGGGTTTTCTATGCTTATAAGCTTGCACCGGGATCTCCAATGTTTGTTTCTCGACGAGACAGACCTTCAGATAATCTTCTAACGTTGCTGCTGGAATGACCTCGATCTTGTAGTCATCTATGTCTATCGAGTGTTCATAGTTCTTCTGCGGAATAACGACTTTTTTGAAACCCCAAGCTTCCGCAGCCTTGATTTTTTCGTAGACACCGCCAACAGCTGTTATCTGTATAGAGTTTCCGATGCCTAAGTTTATTTCGCCTGTAACAGCCACATCTTGCCTTACGGGCTTGCCTTCAATAAGTGAGCACAGCAAGATAGTCATTGTTACGCCAGCAGACGGTCCATCCACGCCGTAGGACTGAGCAAAATCAATATGTGTCAGATAATCCTGCGCTATATCCAAGTTGTATTTCTGTAGTATTACGCTTCTAACCTTGGCGATGCTGTCGGAGATGAAGCTTTGACCCTTGGCGACGCCTGTCACTTTATAGTAGCCCTTGATGGGATATGTTCTTAGGAGCTCACTTTTTCTGACCATATGGGCTTTCACGTTCAGCACGCTTCCAGTCATTTCTCCGCTGTACGGGTCTCTTACGACAGCCAAACCATGTATTTGCCCCAGCGTGACCCCTTTAGCTTTTATTTCCAGAAGTTTTCCCCTTTCGTTCATGTCGTGCTCTAGTATTTGCCTCTGGATTGTCTTGCAGTGCTGTTCAATAGCTTCTCTAACGTGCCGCGCTTCAACGATCTTGCAGCCTTCGTTCATGGCGAGGGTTGCTGCGGTCTTGATAATGGAAATTAGCGGTCTGAACCTAGTTGTTAAGGCGTCCTTCTTGTTGCTTCTACGTCTTCCTTCTTCAACTATTTCTGTGCATGCTTCTCTGTTGAATGGTGCTAGATTGAATCGTTTTGCTTCCTGAGCTATGAACTGCACATACTTGCGTCTGTTTTCGACCATGTTAGGCATGTCGTTGTTCATTCGGACAACCTTGCCATAACCGTATATTCGATCCATGAGTGCTGGGTGGATTTGTCCGATGCTGTCGAAGTTCCCGGCGCCGACGAGAAATGTTATAGCTGGAGCTGGCTCTGTTGACACTGCCATGGCGGCCGTGTCTCCGCCGTGTATCCTGCCCCTCAACGTGATCGACAATTGCCCATCTTCAAGTACTGTCAGCAAGGTTATTGCCTCTTCAGGGTCGAGGTTTTTTATCTCATCAATGTAGAGAATGCCTAATGATGCAACGTGGACGTCTCCTGCACTCACTCTTTGATGTTCAGGAGTCCCAAGGCCGCCAGTTTGGTATGGGTCCCAAGCTATTGAGCCGAACAGTTGAGCGCTTCTGTGCCCTGTCGCATCCACAAACGGTGCATGCTCTGAACTGCTATCGACTATCAGTTTTGGGACGTCAGTTTGCTGTGCCCCTCCGATACCCTTCATGCCTCCTCCGCCCATTAGTTTAGAGAACCACCAGATGAAAACGCCGAAGAAGATCAAGCTGCCGCCTGGAATGAATGTCGCTGGGACTACTCCTACGAATTTTTCAACAAGATAGTCCGCGAAATTATTGTTATAGTATTGTTGTAGGGGTTCTCCTACGAAGTTCGGGTTGGCATTCCAAGTCTGCCATGCCTGAATCATGAAGTAGAATCCTAAAGATATGAGCAACAATCCTATTGCGACAAGGAAGATTTGTAGTGTCTTTAGCCCTATTTTTGTGGTGAATTTTCTTTTGACTTCTTTGAGTTGCTCTGTTTGGAGAACCTTCTTTGCTTCTCCAGCCTTGTGAATTGAGATCCTAGGTTGACTTGGCAAAGTCGAATTCTTCCAGCATAAGACGTCAAACAGTTTTATTCCGTTTTCTTCGTAAACTTGCGTGAGTTTCTCCGCTAAGGCTCTTCCGATGAGTGATTTGCCTGTTCCAGGATCGCCTAAAAGGAACAAGTATGGTCCGGGGCTAATTACGGTTTTGGATAATGGCTTGTTCTTGTCAGGCTTGCTCCAGCTTTCGTACCACTTCTTCTCTTCAAGCCACTTGAGTTTATGCACCCACTCGTCCAAGCAAAGGAAGCACTCCTTCAAAGCTTGGTCTTGCCCTATGGTCCAATTGATCAGGTTGTCATCAACAGGAAAACCTTCAGTGCTTTGAAATTTGCCCCAATCCCACTTGACTCTTGTTCTGCCGCCGTTAATTTTTCGCTCGAGTGTTTCAACTTCATCTCCGAAATGGTTGGGGCACAAGCGTCATACCTTCTAATCTGTCTATCCGAAAATATGATTGTTAACGATTAAAGCAGTTATTTCAAAATCTATAATATGGAAAAACTGATAACATTGACAGATTTGATTGCAGTTGGCAGGTTCTCAGAAGCTATGATTGACGACGCTTCGACCAGTCGTTTCCAGCCTTTTGGCTCGTTTCAGAGTCCTTTTTGGCGTGAACGTCGCCTGTTCAGCTTGTTTCGTCTCGAACTTGTATTAGCCAAGATGTAGGTCTTCTTTTTTACGCATATCCAGAATCTGAAAAGCTCAATTGCGGCTTGAAACTGTGAAATAGCCGCATTTCAGCCCTTTCTGTTTGGCGGTTTAACCTTGAGCATGGACTTCGCGCGCGCTACCGGATACTATGTCATAAGCACTTTCTTTCTAACCAAAGTGTATAATCGAGGAATAGTTCTTCGATGCCCAATCTGCAAACAAATCTTTCACCCTTCTGAAAAATACGTTACCATCAAGACCAACAACGGAAGAAGACTAGCACGCCTTTCATGCGTGCAAAGTGAATCAAAAAGCCTAGCCTAAACACGTAAACTATGCCACTCGTGACCATGCCATCATTAAGCATAACATTAAAGAAAGTGCGGATTAGACGTGCCGATAGGAAGTCTTTCCTATTTGTTCCGCTTCCACGTCTGATAGATGTTTTCAAAGAATGCTATGAGGAAGACTGTGAAGACGACAAGAAACACCGTTCCCATTGTTCTCGTTACGCCAAGCATATCCATCAAATAGTAGGCTATGCTTAGCCAAAGGAATGCAGTTGCGACTAACAATAAAACAGTCTGTAATAATGCCCGCCATCTAATTTGGAACTTCATGTTTTTCTCTCTAACCTAACACAGCAAGAGCGTTTTATATAAATTGTCCGACAGAAGAGAGGGAATAGGTTTCGAAGCAAAAGGCATGGGAAAAAGGGCAAAAAGACCATGCTTCTTCGAAGAACCTTCGGTTTCATGGACTTTCTTCGAAACATTCCATGCTTTTTCTCGAAGTACAATGGTCAAAAACATAGTTTCCACACTCAAAAAATGGGTGTCTAGTCGGTCTATAAATCGTGCTGGAAATGGTGAAAGAAGGTTAGTTTAGGCTTCTTTTCAAACCTGAAAACTCAATACATGGGAGGCCGGGGCCTCATATAAAAACCCACGAAAATGTCCATACGAACCTAGCACTGGTATGCTTCGAGGCTGCTTCGATGTGTCAGCTAGAAAACCGACAAAATTCCTTGCTAGAAGGCGTCTCTAAATACTATCTGTACGATAATAAGTCACAGGTGGCTTCTGGATGAGTTACAGGATTAGGACAGATCGTTCTGGTGGCGAGTTACGCAATGTAGGTTGCCTCCGGTTATTCTTATGCTTGGCTGCGATTTGGATCAATCAGATTCTCGTTCACTGACTCTGGATACCTGTAGGAGTGTCAGTCTTCAGTCAGGCTTAGCTGACATGGATGTGGGCTATTCAATTGTTTCTGTTTGGTCTTCGTTCGATTTCTGTTCACTGAAGATTGGATATTGTTGTGACTTTTGTTGATGGTTCTGTATACAGCTGTACCTGAAGCCGTGTCAATGGTGAATGTTGGTGACATGTAGAAGAGGTTTGTAATATCTATGCAACCAAAGTCACCTAGCAGTGAAAATTCAATCTGATTGTCCGCGAAATATCGAATGTTTAGCCTACTCCAGACAATGCAATGTGTGGAACTCAATGCAGATAGACTAGAAAAAGGGGCGTTTCTTGCGAGTCAGAAGTGCGATTTTTGGTTCGGTGATAGCTCGGATTTGTGGACGGGAGTTGTTTGTATACAAAAGCATCAACAGTGTTACGCATCTTAGCCAACGTTCTGATGAGTGCTGGAAAGCGTTAAAGCCGCGATGCGGTTTGTATTCAGCTATGAAAGCTGGAAGAGTTGTTCGTAAGTTTTGCGCGCGAGACAAGTGCAGGGTGGTTCTGAGGACTCCAATGTGGGAGGACTTGGACGATTTGCTTGAGATGATTAATTCGCTTGTTGAGGAGAAGGCGGAATTGTTAGAGCTGAGAAGGTTTTAAGGGTGGATGAGATAGACTGGCTTGCCAGGGCGCTTGGCAGTCTGGAGAAAGATGAAGTTTTCTATTTGGTGGCTGAGGTGGATGGGAAGGTTGTGGCGAACTCTGGGATCGGCACGCGGCGAGGTGGCTATGATAGGCACGTCGGTGTAGTGGGCATAGCGATTAGGGAGGGTTTTAGAGATGTGGGAATTGGGACGGAGATGATGCGGACGTTCATTCAGCGGGCTCGCTTTATGGGTTTGAAGGTTTTGACGCTTTCTGTTTTTGAAAGTAACAAGCGTGCTATTCACGTTTACGAGAGTGTGGGGTTTGTTCAGACAGGGCGTATCCCGCGGAAGTTTCTGAGAGAAGGCGAGTACGTGGACGAAGTGATAATGACGCTGCTGTTGGAGTAGGGTGTTTGATGTCTGGCTTAAGGGTTTTCAGCGCTAGTTTCAGTTTCTCTACAAAGGGTGAGATTGAGTTTGTGGATCTGACAGGCAAGGTTTTGGAAGTGGTTTCCAAGTCTGGTGTGGGGAACGGTTTGGTTCACGTGTTTGCTCCGCATGCTACGGGTATG
>JBGPBD010000030.1:0-6728 GCA_041481045.1 Bathyarchaeia archaeon
GGCAAGACCCACATAGTTTATCTTGTAGCAGAGCTCTGCGGCTTACCGGTTTGGGAAGTCAACTGCGGTCTGCAAACGTCTTCCTATGATCTTATAGGTCGATTTATCGGCTTAGGGAAAGAGAATTGGATTGATGGTCTGCTAACCAAATGGCTCAGGCTGGGAGGAATAATGTATCTCGACGAGGCGAACATGATGAAACAAGATGTTGCCACCAGACTTAACCCTGTTCTGGACACACGAGGTCACCTTGTGCTAAATGAGAAGGACAACGAAGTTGTGGAGAGACGCACTTTTGGATATCTGATTATCAGCATGAACCCGTATTCAGCAGAGTTTGCCGGAACAAAACCACTAAACGCTGCCATGAGAAGACGGATGGCAGTGTGGATCAACTTCGACTACACAAGTGTTGGCGAGCAGATTTCACCCACAGAAGTGAAGATGCTCATGAAGCGAGTCAAGATTGACGAAGACACTGCCTACAAGGTTGTTAAGGTGGGTGCTGAACTGAGAAGACAGTACAAGGCTGGAGATATTCCTTATGGCCCATCTCTGGGAGATCTGATAAATTGGGCGACGCTGATTCATGATGGTAACACGTCGAATGATGCCGCAGATGAAACCATTGTTGCAGTGACCAGCGACAACGTTGAGGTGCAAGATGACGTAAGAAGAATCGTCGAATCAGTCTTTCCTAAGCCCAAGTGATCTGTATTTTCATGGAAGTGCGGCGGTCTACATGGGACTTCTCGACTATGCTTGGATGGTGTCCTTTCAAAAGGACTACATGAAGGCAAGAATCCGACTAGATCCAACTCTGCACCAGCCATCTCTTGCATGGAATGGAACTAGATTCAGCATAAACTTGCCGACGCCTCAGGTCTCAGAGGAAGGAAACGTGCTTTTCCTGGGATACCAGTTCCCAGCGAACTTTGACGAGAAGGTCAAGGTTGGAAGATTGTTCAGGGCTAGCATTTCTCACTTGACAGCTCATACGTTGATGCCCGCGTACAACGATAAAAGATGCCCTTGCACCTCAAAGAGTACTCATATTGAAGTTTTTGCCGAGTCTCTAGTCAACGACATCTACGTCAGCGCATATATTAGCAAACGTGCTCCTGATAGGTTTCCCGATATGGCTTATGCAAATTCGCTTGCCCTTGCAAGAATGAAGCCAATCGAAAGGATTTTCAATCCAGCCACTAGAATTATGATAGCTTTGCTGTCGAAAGTTAACGTGGGAATCGTAAGGGGAGCAATGCAGCCGGAGGAACAGAAAACGGTCGACTTGTTGGCTGCAAGAATTTTCCTGCTTAAACAGATGATGTTATCATCGCTGTCAGGAGAGCAAGTCAAGATTGAAGACTTTTTCAATGAAGTCTCCGACAGCATAGCTGAGACTCTTGAGGCAAACGGTCCCGTCTTGGAAACCCCATCTTTGCCCTACACCGACGAAATTGGACTATGCAGTCTATTTTACAAAAATGAGGCATTGACTGAACTAGAGAGAGGTGATCTTTTCAGAGAATGTCTTACAGCTTTAGGTGGTTCAGGCCCATCTGAGGGATCAACTGAGCCGTATTGGAAGAAGGAATCAGATATGGAGACTTCACAGGCTTTCGATACGGAATTTCAGCAGAAAGCTCGCGAAAAAAGAATGCTTGAGAAGCTTCAGGAATTTACAGCAGAAACTAGGTTCAAATCTGTTAGTTTTCCCGAGGAAGACTATACTCAATATCTCGAAGCAAGAACTCTCCTTTTGGGTGGAAGCCGACGACTTCTTGATAGCTTAAGAGTAGCTCAAGATGCTTTGGACGAGGACCCTGGGAAGGAATTTGGGCAATTGGATCTTCCTGCGATAATTCAGGTGATGGCTAGCAGAAAACCTGCGACGGACGTTTTTGTGCGAGACGAGTATCTAAGCAGAAGCTTTGCATGGGGAATACTCTTTGATGTGAGCACCAGCATGGGGGTGAGAGGCGAGCTCGGCAGGGCCCTAGCCATATGCATAGCTGAAGCTACAAAGGAACTGCTGATGGATCCAGGTTCTTGGGCGTTTTTTGCTTTCAGCGACCGTTTCTATGTTCTAAAAGATCCTTCAGAAGCATATTCGCGTAGGGTGCGGGCAAGAATCGGGGGGCTAAGATTCGCAGGTCTAACGTATATGCCTGATGCCATTCAAGTCGCAGGGAAAATCCTTGCGAGCCGGTACGATGAACAAAGGTTTCTAGTGATTATTTCTGATGGAACGCCCTTTGGGTATCCAGACATAAACGAGGTCTTATCAAATACTATTAGTTCATTAGAAAAGAAGGGTGTGATAGTCATCGGAGTTGGAGTAGAAACAGACAAGATGCGGAATCTGTTCAGGATCAGCTCCATCATCTACGATCAGAAAGACCTGATAAAGAATTTCGCAAAAATCTACGTCAACGCATCGGCAGCAGCGCTCGAAAGCTAAGCGAGACTTCATGCTATTAGCTAGTCTATCGTCACACTCTTGAAGCCAAGAATGTGAGCGTCGCAGAGCACAATCATGGTTTGGTCATTCTGTTCTCTGCTTTGAACCCCATTGGAGTCGACCGAAGGAGCTCGTTGGTTCAGATCGCTCAGCTTTTTCCGAAGTAAATCGTTGCCCTGAACTGAATTTCTGATTCAGATTCCTCGTTCATAAGTATAAAGTATATGCTGGGTCAGAACTGGTGGTCAAGTTTAGCCAAGATGTGAATGGGTGGATGAGCACATGGAGCTGTCGATGGAAATAGCAGATGATCTGGTCAAAGTCTATGACGAAAAAAGTGACGTATGGAGATTTATCAAAAAGGATAGAGGACTCAAGCAACTGGCGCTCATGGAAGAAACGCTTTCAAGATTCGGTTTGCTCAAGAACGAGATAAGAGTATACATTTATCTTGCAAGGGCAGGAGAGAAAAAGGCCGCAGAAATAGCTGAAGCCATCTCTCTGCATCGAACCGAGACTTACAGAATATTGCGCGATCTGGAAAAGAAGGGAATTGTCTTTTCAGCTTTTCAGAAGCCTCTAAAATTCACGGCGGTGTCTCTGGAAAAGGCGATCGAGCTTCTGATTGAAGCCCAAAAAATGAGGATAAAACTTCTGGAAAAGGAAAAGGTCGGATTGGTTGAGCTTTGGCTATCCATGCCGCAGCCCAAAGTCGAAGATAGTACAAAAGAGATTTTCCAGATACTTGAAGGTGTGCAACAGGTTGTTCTGAAGGCAACCGAACTGTTGAAGAGGACAAAGACTGGAATCGAGATTCTAGCGTCGGGCGAGTATTTGGCACAGCTTTACCACAGTGACTTCACGGACAATCTTGAGAAGGCCTCGAAGAGGATTAATGTCAAACTGCTGACTGATGACTCCTCGAAGAGCAGATTCTTCCTGGAGAAAATGAAGTTGGCAAATTATGATTGCCATACAATGGATGCGCAGAATATACCCTGTCTTGTAATTTCAGATGGAAATGAACTGCTGATGGTTATTCAAAAAGGCGATGAAACAGAGCATGGAAGTGACAAGAAGAAGTCCAGAGTCGTCGCTCTTTGGACAAACTACAATGCTTTTGTCGAGACGATGCAAGTGTTGTTTTCCAAGCTGAGTAGACCTGAAAAAAGGGCTCAGGACATCTCTCTAAGGAATTTCGCTTAATCATCTTTTTTTTTGGGGGACTTCTTCAACTAGACGAAACTGCACGTGGTGTTCGCCACTACGAATATATCGCGTAGATCTTGTGAGCGTGCGGAAATCTGGAAGCTGTTTTGGGCATACACATTAAATGACATGAAATACGTGCCATTGCCATAATCGATCGTGTTCAGATTGTTTGATAAATCAACTACTGTCCACGATCCTTCTGTTTCGTTTTGATAGAATAACCTGATACTATTAGCAAGCGCTGGTTCTCCTTCATTATACATTCTGCATGTGACATTTACGCTCTTTACGTTGCCACTGCCTGCGCTAGTTCCTTCGATATTCAACGTGGTAGTTATGTTCGTGCTGTATTCTGAATCATATTGTGTTGAGAGCTCTGAGAAGTTCATGACGAAGTCAACGTAGGCGCTTGTGATTCCTGATCCGTTGGAATTCCATGATATTCTGATTCCGTCCTGATATGGGGTGACGTTCAGAGGTATGGAAGAGAGATCGCATTTTGTTTCATAGTAGTGGTTTCTGATGACTGAAGCCAATTTGTTCAGATCTGTCAACAGAACGGTTGGTTCTCCTCCATTTGAGATGTTTGCAAGTGCGCTTGTTATCGCATTTGTTGCGCTCAGCTTTGTTGCCAAGAAGGCGTATTCGAATGTCATTTCGTCTTTCAATCCGTCTTTGTTGATTTCGAAAACATAGTAGACGGTTGATAAGAGAAGCATAGTTATAACTAAGGAGGCTATTATCAGTGCTTGACCCGAATTGTTCGATCTTGTGCTTTTTCTTTTCATCTTAACTCACGCTTGAAAGCTGAAGACGAACGACATAAACATTGAAACTTATGTCTGAGCTTGCGCAAACGTACTCTGCTGCTACTATATTTCCACTGATTGAAGTCCCACTGCAGATTTGAACAAGGTTAATGGGATTCATATTTTCATCAAGTATCGTCAAGTTGAACCACGTAGCTGGGGAGGGTAGTAACGATTGCACACATTTTCTGAGAGTGGCCCAACTCTGGTTTTCGATCAATCTTGAAAGAGTACCGTCGCCGTCCAACGTGATTAGAGTGCGTTGTGCCACGTTGCGAAGCGTTTCATCATTTGAATTTTCCATGCGATGATCTGATGGAATTAGCATCAATGAAGAAAGCAAAAGGACTGATGCAAAGAACGCTTCTATGACCCGGATCTGTCCTCTGTTGTCAGTTAGAAACTTCATTGGTTTGCACCTGCTAGGCGAACAGTCAGCTTATAGAGGTTTCCGTTTACGCTCACAACGTAACTGAAAGCGTGACATTCAGAATCCGTGAAATTTGCTCCAGCATCGAGTGGAATCTGCGGATACGCAGTCCAATTTACGAAGGAGCTTGAATCGTTTGACCCAGTGATGACGAGTATGATGGGGCTCTTTTCCGCAATTGCCGGAATTTCGTATGTCGAATTAGAGAGTGAAGCAAGGTTGAATTGATATTTGTAAGAGAAAGCATATGCTCTTTCGATGATTACGCTGGAAGAATTCGAGCTTAGCCATAATGTGTAGTTAAGTGGGTTCAGATTAAGAAACGCGTTGCTTGGCGTGGGCTCAGCCGACAGATGGTTGAAAGAATAGACTTCATACGCGGTCATTCTTGCATCGTGCAAGGCTCTTGCAAAAACAACAAGCGAAGCGGTTCCGTTGGATGCGTTCGGGATTTCTATGTCAACATAGCTCACTCCATCAGTTGATGTATTGTTGTAGATGTCTGAGAGAAAGTTGCTGGCAACAATGTAACAGTGTAATGAAGCTGTTACGGGTGCACCGTCCTGGTTCACGTAGATTCTGAACGTGTAGGTGGTGGAATCTTCCAAGGTCGTGTTTGAGTACAGTATGGTTGAAATATCCATAATTTGAGACATGGAAAATCCCAATCCAACGTCAGTTAGCTTGACAGAATCTAGGATGTTCGAATATGTCAATGAGAAAGCATTTTGGTAGTTTAATCTGCAGATTTTGTCAATGTCAAGTTCGTTGGGAACAAGTGAACCGCTCTTGGCTAGGCCGAAAACCACTGGAAGAACCGAATTGCTGGAACCCCAATTGGCTGGAGTTCCAGTGTTGAAAACGATGTACTCAGATAGTGCTCTAAGATAGTCGTCTTCATTAAGGTCTTTAGTGTCCGTCATATGGGCGGTGAGTATCTGCGTTGATAAGGCTGCTGCAGCCATTACGACTGCAACCATGAGTGAGCAAGCAAAGAACGTATCGATTGAAATTGTCGGCATGTTTTGCCCTCTCTCTATGTTGATATAGATATTCCAAATGCGCCGGCAAGGAATATTTGTGATAGAACTAGTGATACATAAGCTGTTAACGCCAGCATCGCAGAGTGCTTAAATCCAGCTGCAAGGTTTCCTTCGCTAATTTTCCCTATGAAGAACCCTGAGATCCAGCACTGTAGGATGATTCCTATGGAGAAAACTTTCATCTGGTCCTGCATCGCTATAGCCGTTACTGGCGAGAGACTCGAACTCACGATGGTCGACATTAGATAAGTGGTCAGGGCAACGATAGTCGTCGTGACAGCGATCAGTATGCTCCATATGAAGGCAAGGATAACGTAGGGTCTAAGTAGAGCGCGCTTGTTGATTTGAACTTCGCGTTCCTTCTCACTGTATTCTGAAAGTATCTCTAACGCTTGTGTTGGGTCACCGCCGATTTCTATTGTCTCAATCATCATGGCGAAATTCACCACCACGAACCAGCTTCTGATCTTCTGTCGAATGTTTTCGAACGTCTTTCTTAAGGGAATGCCCCACTCAATTTGGCTTCGAACAAGTTCGAGGAACTCTGAGAATTGGCCGTAGTCCTTACGCTTTGTTGCTTGGATAATGCTTTTTTCTGGTGACAGCCCGATTTTCTGTGTTTCGGCAACTTCTCGAATGAAGTTTGGAACAGCATCTTCAGCATTGTAATTCACTTTCGCAATCCTGTAGTATTGGAAAGCTAAAGGTGCGGATATTGCAACAAGACCTATTGTCACAATCTCAGCCATTCCAACAGTTTTACCCACAAA
>JBGPBD010000031.1:0-6495 GCA_041481045.1 Bathyarchaeia archaeon
CTTGCCTAACACTTTTCTACGGTAATTTGATATGGTGATGAAAGCTTGCTTTTCGCGTTGCTTAGTCAGCCATTCAAGGTCTTTCAGAAAGGGCGAGGTTTTCTTCTCAAGCCTCTTCATAAGGTTCTCGAGTCTGCCGGATTCCTGAGCCTTGCGGTTGATCTCGCTGACGTCACCATACTTCTGAATCACTTCAAGCAAATTATCAATAAGAGGATTGTCTTTGCTCAAAAGAAAATCATTGACCTCTTTCAGTCTCTCTTGGTCGACTTCCAATCTTTTCTTGAGGTTTGCCAAAATCGCATCACCAACCACGATAGTCTGTTCAGTAGAACGAAATTTAAGGATTTTCACTTGATTTTCAACAGGCCAGCAGCTAAGATGCTCACCATCTCTCTTCCGCTCTGGACACCATGACCCAACCTGTTCTTCTCAGGGTCCAAACAATACGCATGCTTGTTCCCAGATTCAAAGCTTAAATGATTTGAGACATATGGTTAGATACCAAGGTGAAGGCGCACCATGTATAAACCTGAGGGAATTCTGCCTGCTCTAGTAACACCTTTCACCGATGATGCTAAGAGCATTGATGAAGAGAGACTGCGAGCCCTAGTTAGTCACTGCCTGGAGCTGGGCGTTCATGGGGTTGTCCCATGCGGCACGACAGGCGAATTTGTCAACTTGACGATTGAAGAGAAAAAGCGAGTCATCAAAATCGTTGTTGACGAGGTCAACGGCAAGGTTCCAGTAGTGGCAGGCACAGGAGCAAGCGGAACGAATGAAGCGCTGGAAATGACGCGATATGCGAAGGATGCAGGTGCTACAGCCGCCCTGATCGTTGTGCCATACTACTTGAAACCTGCAGACCGAGGAATTTACGAGCACTATTACACGATTGCCAGCCAGGTTGATCTTCCCATAATTCTATACAACATTCCGCAGTGCACGGGCTTGCCATTGCCATGGCAGATGGTTGAGGACCTGGCGCAGATTCCAAATATCGTTGGCGTGAAAGACAGCAGCGGGCAACTGAGCTTCATTCTAGCCGTGCTGGAGAAAGTCAGGGACAAAATCAATGTACTCTGCGGGCATGACGAAGTCGTCGTTGCAGCATTAGCAGCAGGATGCTCAGGGGCCATCCTTGCAAGTGCAAACGTAATCCCTGACATTTGGGTGCAAATGTACAATCACGTCAAGAATGGACAGCTGCAGAAAGCACGTGAACTGCAATACAGCGTGCAGAAAATCGCTAGGATTATCGTTGGAAGCGGAGCGGTGGGCACAAAGGCAGCCTTGAACATGATGAAAATCAAAGTTGGCCCAGTTCGAATGCCACTAAGCATAGGCGGAGAGTTAACCTACGAAGCAAGAGAAGAATTGCGTCTGGATCTCGAAAAAATCGGAAAGATAGAGCCTAGGCCCATAACATTCGAAATTGAGGAAAAACGAATAGAGGAGCGTTTCAAAGCCATAGATGTAACCCCAGAAATCATAAGAGATTTCAGCCTCAAAGTCGGTGAAGCCCTGGCTGGACAAGGCGCCGAAGTGGCTCACATAGACCTAATGATCGGAAAGAAGAATGGACCATTGGGAGAAGCTTTCGCTAAGGCTAAAGCAACGCCTACAACGGGTCACGAACCGCTACTGGCTCTTTTGGAGCCAAACTTGTCAGTAAAGCCCGTAACACTGATTGTTCCAACCGTCACGATCACGAGCATGCGTCAAGCAAGCATGGTTTATGGACCTGCTCAGACCGCAGTCGCAAAAGCGGTCGTTGACAGCGTCGCAGATGGAACAATCCCGAAAGAAGCTGCAGACGATTTGATCATTATCACCAACGTCTTCGTTCATCCCGCCGCAGTGGACAGGCAACGCGTCTACATAAACAACTACAAGGCCATGCGCCATGCAATCCGCAAGACAATAGAGGGAAGACCGACCATGGATGAACTCATAGAGAACAAAGACAGATCTAAGCACCCGTTCAAATATACTCCATAGTGAGAACCATTGACCAGTCAAACAATAAGTGAAAGCGACTACGTCATACTCTATGTCAAACCGCGGAAAACCTATATGGTCAAGGCTGAATCCGGAAAGAGTTTCCACACACACAAAGGTTTCATAAGATTCGACGAACTGATCGGTAAAGAATACGGCTCAACGATTGTGAGCAGCTTGGGCGCCGAGCTAGTTGCTCTGAGGCCTTTACTGCGCGATTACGTTATGAAGTCTGCGCGGCAAACTCAGATAACTTATCCAAAAGACATCGCTTTAATAGTCATGTTCAGTGGAATCGGTCCCGGAAGCCGCGTCGTGGAGGCTGGAACCGGAACCGGAGCATTAACGATGGCGTTGGCGTTCTACGTCAGATCTGGAGGCAGAGTCTACAGCTATGAAATCCGACAAGAATTCTTGAACGTCGCCGATAAGAACCTTAAGCGCGCTGGATTAAGAGACACAGTTGAACTGAAGAACAAGGACATCACTGCGGGGATAGATGAAGTTGAAGTTGACGCTGTCATCCTTGACCTAGCAACCCCTTGGCTTGTCGTCCCGCACGCAAATTCAGCGCTTAGCCCTTCAGGAACAATAGTTTCCTTCAGTCCAACAATTGATCAGATTGTTAACACCACGGAAGCTTTGAAGGAGTGTGGATTCGTGGACATTGAAACTATTGAGTGTCTGATGCGCGGAATGCAGGTTGAAAGGGGAAAGACGCGACCACAGACGCTGATGACAGCGCACACGGGATATATAGTGTTCGCACGCAAGGCGATGAGGACCCAAGTCAAGCCTCAGACTACACGTGAGGCTGTCGAGCTCTGAGAATCAACGTTTTGTTTCTCAGAATACTCCCGCATCGTGGACAACGCTGGCGGTTACGCTCAGGCAGAAATACCCTACCACAACGGCAACATGTTTGGACTGAAGCAATCACCTTTTCATCAAGCGTGCTGCGGTGAACACCTAATAGCGTTTCGCCATCCCTTTTCAGCTTTCCCTCCTGGGTACAAGACTGCAACTGCCTTGCCGACATCTCTTTTCACCTGTTGCTATTCTGCCTGCTCTCCTTTGATTTTCTGACGAGACGTTTCCAAAATCTTTCTAATCTTGCACACTGTGATTCCCCCAGACCTGACACTAAGAAAAGTAAGTGAATATAGAGTATAATACTACGCTTTAGAACAGTCTCCTGATTTAGTGGAGTCAAGCAGATTCTGCTGTTCTGAAACCTAGACGCAATGGACTTGACTCTGCCCGCTGAGGAACTCGCAGCCTCAAGGCATGAAATCGAGTCTGATAGCAAGCAATCGTTTGCTATTGCGCTGCCGGATCGCTCATGACCTAGAGAGAACTCTGAAAAGGTCTCCCAACCGGAACCGCAGTGCACAGGGCGGTTCTTAGTTGCATCCAGACTAGTAGGAAAGCGTCCCTGCCGTTCTCCGCTCAAACTGAGGCTTCCTGCGCCTCAGAAAAACAAACGCGGCCAGCACTATTATGAAACTCAAAGCAAGGCTCTCAACATCAGACGTTGAAGATCTATTGTCAGGTGTTCTCCCATCCAGCTGTTCGAGTCTTTCCGAGAACAATTCATTCGGCTTGTAGTGGTCTTGTGCACCAATTCCTGCAAGCGTCACCAACGGGACCAGCACTAACAATAGTCCCAGAAGGACGGCGAACACGGAATAAATCAAGGCTTTCCTCAGGGCAGCCGCCTCCAATTTGAACAATGAAATAGCCGGCTTTTAAGTCTACGTTTTGGAACATGCACTTGGGAGATCAAAAGGGCTTTGCCTCCCATAGTCTGATTGTCTCAAACCAAAAAATGATCGAAGCGATTACCCCGAAGACCAATGCGTAGTAACTGGGAAATGACTGGCTTACCAGGCTCACGATAAGATACGTTGCCAACATGGTGGAAAACATTATAGAATAGAAAAAGTATCTTGGCACGATGAAGCGGCCCATATGTGCGAAAAGCTTCAAAATTCCAACCTTCACTTCTTCTTCAAGCTCATATTCGCCTGTTCCTTTCTTGCGGACAAGTCTCAGATCCTGCAGCTTCTCAAGATGATGAACAGCAATGCTTGGACTAGAAAAGCCAAGAGCGCGTTGGACTTCACGCACGCCCACAATATGAGTGGACTGGTGAAGAAGATACCAGTAAACAAGCAGAGTTTTACCCTTCAACTCGGACTCAAGGAAAGCTTCATCAAACTCCCGCCGAGACTTCGACACATGTCTCACCAAACAACATTACGACGCAAACTGTTAAAAGATTAACCGAGACAACGCCCGCAACGCATGGAACAAAAGAAGATCGTTGCCGTCCGAGTAACTCTGATATTCCATACGTCAACGTCTGTAATATTGCAATTTCATTCAGTTAGGTATCATTTTTTGTCTGTGAGTGGTTAACCGATGTCAGCCACTGAATAAATGAATAGCAGCTAGGCAGGGTGCTTATTTGCGCGCGCTAACAGTGTGTAGCATTATATGTAAGAAGAACAAGAGATAGTAAAATGAGAATAAGAGCAAGATTCCAGAATGTATCTAGAAGAGAGGAATTGAAGCGGAATGAAAAGGGCTAGTAAGAAGCTTCGAAAAAGAAAGAGATTCTTGAAGAGGATGAAAAGAAAAGGAAGCTGGAAAGAATGAGTGAATGTCTCGACCAGAAAACGGGGATTTGGTTTGACGAATTATGACTGGGGTCTGAGTGAGCAAGTTACTCGTCTCGTCATATAGTGTTGTGGGTATTAGATGCGGCAGTTCTGGTCGATGCTGTGGGAGATGGAAAAATGAAATTGAGTCATAGAGAAAAGAAACTCCAGTTCCATGAAAAAGAGATGAAATATTGGGAACGCCAGCGCAGTCGGTACGAAGCTTTTGGGGAGATGGAGACTTGGCAAAAGATACACGATGTACTGTTTGAAAGGATCAAGAAGTTGGAAACCGAAGACCAGGATCAAGAAACGGGGAACGGATTGCACTAGTGGTTAAACGCTGCTAACGCTGAGCTACGCCCACATTCAAGTCAGCGCGCGCTAACCAGGTTTTCTATTCGTTCAGTCAGATTAACTGCTTGTAGTCACTATTTTGTCGCAACGAACAGGCCTCTAGTTCGTGTCCACTCATTCTCTTCAAGGAACTTGATTTCTTTGTATCCTGCCAGATTGAAGCCTTTAACGTAGTCTTCATAGTCTGCTGCTATCATCTTGTGAGTTTCTTTTACATGCTTGATTTCTCCGTTAATTCCAATCAAATAGTGAAAGTGGACTAGCCAATGTGATTTTGTAAGCTTGCTTGTGCCCATTCTCGCCAGCTTTATTTTTTCATCTTCATAGGTGTCAACTGCAACATTTCCTGTTCGAAAATCCTTCTTGAAAACCCAAGATTCAACGAGCGCCAAACCATCGTTGGTAAGATGATCATAAAAGTTTCGCAGAGTTCTTGCAAGGTTTCTGAAGTTCTGAACGTAACCTATGGAACTGAACAAGCATGTTACCACGTCAAACCTATCTCGCAACCTAAAATCCATCATGTCCCCCACCTCAAACCTCGCGTTAGGAACTTTTGCCCTCGCCGTGTTGATCATCACTTTGCTGATGTCTAAGCCTGTGCAACGAAAATGCTGTGAAAGGTACTTCAGATGCTCTCCTGTCCCGCAACCAACATCAAGAAGTGTTTTTGACGGTTTTCTTTTGAACCGCCTTATTATGTTTTGAACAACTTCTGACTCACTCTTGTAATCATTTCTCTTTAGGTAGATCTGGTCATAGTATTTCGCAAAAGTGTGTAGATTGTGTTCGCCCATAACAAGAACTAGAATGTTGCACATTAAAAGACGTTGTTGTGAATATCAACATTTTGGCAAACGTGCCTTACCCCTACAAACAATGGACACGCGCGCTTGGAAACCTTTAAGATTGTCTGACGAGCTTAGCTTCGTCATCACGTGAAAGGAGAAACGATTTTGGGTTCGAAAGTCGCGATAATGCGTTTTACAGGTAAGGACGATTTATCCATTGACCGCACATTGGAAATGATCGGCGGCATAAATGATCTCAACAAGACCAAGAGACCAGTGATCATAAAGGTCGGAGTCTTCACCACCAAGAGAGCGCATCATTCATCTGTCGACGTTGTGAGGGCAATTATCAATGTCTTCGACAAGGCGCCCGAGTTTCTTCTTGCAGAGTCAGATAATTATCAGGGAACGGGGTCCGAAAGACTTCAAGTCTGGAAGGAACTCTTCGCTGACAACGTCATTCCGTTCAACCTTTCGGAAGATACTGAGACAAGACAGTTCCGAATCGGTGGCGAAAATCTTCATTTGTCGCATATTCTTTTCAAACCAAATGTGTTTGTGAGCACCCATGTTCTTCGCACTTTTGAGAGAGGAAGCATCTTGAAGAACCTGTTTGGGCTGGTTCCTGATCGAAAGAAGTCAAGGTTTCACAAGAAACTGCCCGCAGTTTTGGCCGATTTGTA
>JBGPBD010000032.1:0-6384 GCA_041481045.1 Bathyarchaeia archaeon
GTCTACTGCATGCTCTTGAATCTAGCTGACAAAATAAGGAAAAACGAGTTCAGATCGGACATAATTGTGGGCGTTTCCCGAGGTGGATGGCCTCCTGCAAGAGTCCTTTCGGACCTGTTAGGCAATCCTAATGTTGCTAACGTTAGGGCTGAATTTTACGTGGGTGTTGCAGAGACCAAAGGTGAGCCTGCTTTGACCCAGCCTGTCTCTGTTCCAGTTGGAGGGAAGAAGGTACTTGTGGTTGATGAAGTTGCAGATACTGGCAGGAGTCTGAAGCTTGTCAAAGAACACATTAGTGATCAGCATGCTGCTGAAGTCAAGGTTGCTACAGTCTACTATAAGCCTTGGAGTATTATCAAGCCAGACTACTTCGAAAAGGAAACACGCTGCTGGATAGTGTTTCCGTGGGAGAGGAAAGAAACGGTCAGAAAGATCCTTAGAAAATGCAAAGAAAATGGGGTTCTTTTTGAAAGCGAAAAAGCGAAACTTGTAAAGGCTGGGATGCCGGCAAGACTTGTCCAGAGATTTTTGAATGAGATTCTTGAGGAAGGCAATTGCTGAAGCTCTTTAAGGAATTTGGGAAATATGTTTTGATAACCGGCTTCAGAAGAGTGAGAATTCGGGACACTGACGAATTCCTGAGACTCATCGGTGCAGGAAAAGCGTCAAATGTCGAAGTGCAGATCTTCGATGCAGAAGGCGTGGCTACGTGGCAGCATTTGTATTTTGCAATTTTGAATGCATTAACGGCTTTTAAAAATAAGACTAACAAATCGAAGAGCTTAGCCATGGAAACGATGCTCTATGCTTCTGCGCAACGACAGATTCGGAAGGCTACGGAGATTCTGGGAGTTAAGCCTGGCTCACCGAACGTGGCTGTGCTGATAATCGGCGAAAGGACTAAAGATCTAGAGTCAACGCTCTCGAAGATTTCAAAACAAATCAAGGCTGAAACGGATGAAACGGTTCTCGAGCTTACTAACAAGAAGATAGCTAATACTCAAAAAATCTTCGGGATAACAAGAGAGGAACTCGGCGCCGTGATGAAGGAACGCCAAACGGAAAAGGCCTTGGTCGATCTTGTGATCGAGCGAATGGCGCTGCTGGCCACTGAACGGTAGTCAAAGCATTTTCTCTTTCATGACCGATATCATGTCTTCAGGCTTTACCACGGATACTCCTGTTGACTTGCCGACTACTTCGATTAGCAAGATCCTATCGGGCTTGGCAAGGTTAACTTTCCTCTTGACGTTTGCCGCGGCAGCCTCAACGATTTCACTCGTGGAAAGTGTAGTGAAACGTTTCTCAACTGTGATGCGGAACGATTCGTGTTCAGCTATCTTAGCGCTGAGTTCCTTGGCCTTGTTGGCAATTTCATCCAAGCCAGTTGGGACAATTGCTTCGATTGGGATTATTCTCAACATGTAGCGAAATTCGTACGGGCGTTCAATCAGGATTTTACGCAGTTCCATGATAGCCTCAAATGGGTCAAGAATCGTTCTTGCAACGATCAACCCGCGAACGCCGCTTTTTCTCACGTTCGCACCTGGGTCGCCTAACTGTTCTAGCAAGTACTTTAGCTCAGAGCACGCGCCTCGTTCAAGCCCACGTGAAGTGGTGGCCAACATGTTGAAGTCTCTGGGCATATTCTCACCTTCAGCTTTGATTGCCTAGGCTATTGTTTATTCTGAGGATGAATTTAGTGCTTTTCAAGAGATTTGCAGGGTCAGTGCAGGTTAGTGGCTTTGTCACAGCTTTTGGCTCTTAACCGTCGCCTCACATCATCCCACCTCTAACATTCAGATTGGCAGATTTATCTATTTTGATTGACATCCAAAACGTCATGCTTAAATTCGGGTCAAACAAGTTGGCATTCGACCAAATCAGCAGGAGGAAACAGACACTGGCAAGAATGAGAAAACCCGTGATCGTTGTGCACGGCGGTTCTGGGACTTGGCAGCCTGAGCGTAGACAACCCGGTTTGAAAGGCGTTAGGAGAGCGGCAGAAATAGGCTTCGACGTTCTGATGAATGAGGGAAGTGCCTTGGACAGCGTTGTGGAAGCTGTTGCGATGATGGAAGATGATCCAGCATTCAACGCAGGCTACGGTTCAAGCCTGACCATAGATAAAACCGTGGAAATGGAAGCTTCAATCATTGATGGAAAAACCCTGCGAGCTGGTGCTGTTGGGCTATTGCGTGACATCAAAAATCCTGTTCGCTTGGCAAGAATTGTGATGGAAAATACAGACCATGTTTTCCTAGTCGGTGAAGGTGCAGAAATGCTTGCTAGACTCCACAATGTTGAGAGAAGAGATCCCGTGACGGATCTTAGGCGGAGATATTATGAACAACAGAAGGAGATGCTTGTTAAAGGAAGTTCTGAGCTGCCAAAACTCGCTCGTCTCGTTGCGACCCATCCGGAGCTTTTCGATCTTGATACGGTAGGGGCAGTTGCTTTTGACAAGGAAGGAAACGTAGCTGCCGCAACGTCAACTGGCGGTTTTTCACTGAAGCTCCCTGGACGAATTGGTGATTCGCCTTTGATCGGATGTGGCACATACGCAGATAATCAAAGCGGAGCATGCTCAGCCACGGGATTCGGCGAAATAGCCATAAGGCTTGTCTTGGCCAAGACTGTCTGCGGCTACATGGAGAATGGAATGGCAGCGCAGAAAGCTGCTGAGCAGGCCATAAAGCTAGTTAATAGGAGAATGCCGAAGGTCTACAATTCCATGGGAGTCATTTCTGTTGACGTTCACGGAGGAGCCGGAGCCGCTCACAACTCGCCCAATATGTGTTGGGCCTACATGAAAACTGATATGGATGAGCCAGCGTCTGGTTTGACGGCGAAAATTGTGAAGTAAATCCTTGAACAGACCTTTTGGTTCATGTCTCACGGTCTCCAATGTCGACAATTGACGTATAACAATGCTTAAACCGTTGTCATTGTGTTTCAGTATGCAACAAAAATTGAGGAGGTGTAAAAAAGTGAGAGATGAGGAAGAGGAATGGGAAGAAGATGATTGGGAAGAGGAAGACTGGGAAGACGAAGAAATGTAGGAAATCATTGATTTCGAACTTTTTTTTGCTCTTTCTTTGCCTGAGAGAGCCATAAACTGTTTCTGCAGTTTTCTGGGCTTCATGTTTATAACCAACCTGTTATGACCATGTCATTAACGGGTTAACCATGACGAGAGTCGCCGTGTTGGACATGGACAAGTGCAAACCAAAGCACTGCAACACGCTATGCCACAGGTTTTGTCCAATAGTACGAAGCCACATAGAAGCCATAAGATTCGAGAACAACAAACCTGTTATCGTGGAATCTTTGTGCACTGGATGCGGCATATGCGTTAAGAAGTGCCCGTTCAGCGCTATTTCAATAGTTAACCTTCCAGATGAACTCGAAAAAGACTGCAGTCACCGTTTTGGAGAAAACACCTTCAAGCTCTATAGGCTTCCAACCCCGACTCAAGGCATGGTTCTGGGACTATTAGGACAAAATGGCATAGGGAAGACTACGACACTGAAGATACTTTCTGGCGATTTCAAATTGAACCTGGGAAACCACAAAGAGCCTCCAGATTGGAATAAGATAATTCAACATTTCAGGGGGTCAACGCTTCAGGATTATTTCCAGAAAATGAGTGAAGGAAAACTCAAAGTCTCACATAAGCCGCAGTACGTAGACAAAATCCCAAAGGTTGTCTCCGGAAACGTTGGGGGACTCCTTGAAAAAGTTGATGAAAGAAAAAAGCTCAAAGAGATTGCTGCGAGGCTTGACCTTAAGCAGCTTTGGAAAAGACCACTTGAAGTCCTAAGCGGAGGAGAACTGCAGCGAGTTGCAATAGCCGCAACGATGTGCCGAGAAGCTGACATCTACCTTTTCGACGAACCGTCAAGTTACTTAGACATAAAGCAGAGACTTCAAGCAGCAAGAACCATAAGAAGCCTCAAGAATGACCAGAAGATAACCATCGTTGCAGAACATGACCTCGCAATAATAGATTACCTGTCTGACCAAATCTGCATATTCTACGGAGAACCAGGCGTCTACGGCGTCGTTTCAAACGTTCACGGAGTCAGAACGGGAATAAACATTTACCTGCAGGGTTACATCCCAGACGAGAACGTCAGGTTCAGAAAGGAAGCAATAGTATTTCATGAGAAGCCACCCGCAACAGCCATCAGTGGGGGCGAAATACTACTGCAGTGGCCGCAAATAGAGAAGACGTTCAAGGGATTCAAACTTGTCACCGCTGGTGGAGAAATCAAGAGAGGAGAGATCATAGGCATCCTAGGGCCCAACGGCATAGGCAAGACCACTTTCGTGAAAATCTTGGCCGGGCTTGAAGAACCTGATGGTAGCGGAAAATTCGACAAGCTAAAAGTAAGCTACAAGCCCCAGTACATTTCGGCTGAATATGAGGACACGGTTCAGATGCTTCTAATGAGCATTGCCAAAGAGAACTTTTCTTCAGGCTGGTATAGAACGGAAGTTCTTCAGCCTCTAAAGATAGACCAGCTTCTGGACAGAAACGTGGCAGAGCTCAGTGGTGGTGAACTGCAAAAGGTCGCGATTGCTGCATGTTTGTCGCGTGAGGCTGAATTATTTCTGCTGGATGAGCCCAGTGCGTATTTGGATGTTGAAGAACGATTGAACATGGCGCGAACCATCAGAAAGGTTGTTGAGAACCATCATGTCACGGCTTTCGTAGTCGAACATGATGTTGTCACCGAAGACTTCATAGCAGATCATCTCATGATTTTCTCAGGAGAACCAGGAATAAAGGGCAGGGCACACCCATCCACAACCTTGAGGAAGGGAATGAACGCCTTCCTGAAAGAGATGGAGGTCACTTTCAGAAGAGATCCAGCCACAAAGAGGCCGAGAGTTAACAAGGAAGACTCGAAGCTTGACAAGCTTCAGAAACAAATAGGAGAATACTACTACGTACGTACACTTAGAAGAGAGACCAGTAAGGGATAATCTTGGCCGAGCCAGGTGAAAGCCGGAAGAAACTACTAGAAATCGCTTCAAAAGCTATGAGCAAAGCCTACGTGCTCTGGGGATTCAAGGTAGGCGCCGCCACACTCGCCGAAGACGGCAAGATCTACGAAGGATGCAACGTTGAGAGCTGGATTTCTGGACTGGGAATTTGCGCCGAAAGAAACGCCATTAATCATGCTGTCCTGCATGGCAATCGAAGAATCAAGGCAATCGCGGTGGTTATGGATTCAAAAAGTCCCAACGAACCAAAACCATGCGGAGCATGCCTACAATATATCAACGATTTCGCTGAGAAGAACAATATCGAGATTGTTATGGCAAAAGCACGAAAAGGCAAAATATCCTCTGAAGCTACCGAAATCAAAACGATCAAGGAACTATTGCCGTTTCCTTACAGAAGATAAGGGCCCTTCGTTGAAGACATGCAGTTAAATTAAAGAATGTGCAAGGCATATCGTAAGACCGATTTGCAGTCAAAATATGCTGGAGGAGACTTAGCTGGCTCAAACGACGTTTGAAGAAATTAGCGCTGCTGATTTTTTCTACCGTAACCGTGACATAGCTGGTTTCACAAATCCTTCTAGAGCGATTTTTGCGGCTATTAGGGAGCTTGTGGAAAATTCTTTGGACGCCGCTGAAAGCCTGAAAATTCCCCCAGAAGTTTACGTTAGGCTTTCGTACGAGGGGGAAGCCACTCCTGAAACTCAGATTTACAAGTTGAGAGTTGAAGACAACGGTATAGGAATTCAACCGAGACACATTCCTTCAGCCTTCGGTCAAGTGCTATTCGGTTCGAAATACAAGCTGAAGCAGCAGAGAGGAACGTTTGGTCTAGGCGGAAAAATGGCAATACTGTACGGCCAAATCACGACGCATCAGCCAGCCACAATAACCTCAAGCACTGGCATTGCCAAGATCTACTCGTATAAGCTAATGATCGATATCCAGAAGAATCGCCCGATAATAGTGGACAGAAAAGTGCTTATAAACAAGGACCAGTGGCGTGGCACTCTTGTTGAGTTCAGTTTAGAAGGCGACTATCTCAGAGCGATGCCCAAAATCCTGGATTATTTCAAGCAGACAGCCATGGTAAACCCATATGCGAACCTGACCTTCGTAGACCCAAAAGGGAGGCTATACAAATTCACCAGAGTCACAAAAGAAATGCCAACACCACCAAAAGAGACTTTACCCCACCCGTATGGTGTTGACGTGGAACTTCTCCAAAGACTCATACAAGTGACACCATACAACAACATGCTCGAGTTCCTGAGGAACCATTTTCATAGAGTTGGAGAAATCACTGCACAGAAGTTTCTAGAATTCAGCCAGCTAAGCCCGTCCAAGAATCCGAGGAAGCTATCTCACGAA
>JBGPBD010000033.1:0-6323 GCA_041481045.1 Bathyarchaeia archaeon
CCACGAGACAACAGTGCATACCCCTTCCAACACGTGGGCTCCGCTTTTCTCTATCCTCTTAACGTAGTTCTTGGCCTTCTGCTTGATGCAATGCGACGTGCAAACCCAAAACTCCGTTCCTGCCTTGACCTTTTTGCCTCCTATCAGGCTCGTAAGATGCTTAATCTCGTTCAATGAGCAGTGCGGGCATCCTATGAAGATGAGATCCGGTTTTTTCGTTGATGTGGTGGATAGATCTCTAGCAGTCTTTTCTATGTCTTCGGCCTTCACGAGTATCTTGTGTTCTCCCTCCATTTTCGTTGAGTCACTTTCGTCTGTGCAGTGAAACATGTTAACCATGCCTGTTGACGCTAAGGCTGCGCCGAGCTGCTTCAAATGGTCTTTGGAGGCTCCTTGCAGGCCTTGAATTGCTGGTATCTTATCCTCCAAGATCTTGCCCAACAATATTCCCAGAGCACCGAATTCTGTTTCATTCTGTACGCATTTTTCCAATTTCACTAGAACTTTGGGCTGTCGATTCTCTGCCTTGTGAATTCCATAGTCGGGGGTTTTCCCAATGATTGCGGCGGCAAGTGCGCTTGGTCCGCCTTCCCTGTTTGTCCACGCGCCCAGAACAGAATTGGCATAAACCACGGCTGAGGATTCGGCCCAAGCAAGATGGGAGCCAGGCTTCGGCTTTTCCAAATAGTAAGGCGTGCAAGTTAGGGATTCGGTGAACCCAATTTTTCCAAATTGTTTAAGGATGCTTAACTGTTTGTCTCGAAGGTCTGCTCCGTACTTCTTTTCTAAGTATACGTGGTCGAGGCTTTGCGGGTTTAATGTGGCTCTGACCCTTACTTTTCCATCAGCGTCTGCCAATGCTTTCAAATACTCCATCGGTGCGTCGCCGAGGGTTTTGTATGAGACTCCTGAAACGTGGGCAGAGCCTATAGGTATTAGCCTTGTCGCATTGAAGAGCTCGCCCAGTCGGACGAGTATCTTCATGCATTTCTGATTTGCCCATCCGCATTCGCCATCGTAGATGCGTTCTTCTTCTTTCGTCAAGTGCATGTTTGGCTTCCTCTTCTTTTCAAGATCTTGACTGTGCCTTCTGCGCCGTTGACCTCCAGGAGGTCGCCTGACGTGATCTGTCTGATGTCCACTTGGTCGACCATTGGGATGTCCGCTATTATTGCCCCGACCACAACGACAGGGTCGGCAGTTTGGTTGATTATAGCTTTGGGCGCTAGGCTATTTTTGGCCAAAGAGTACAGTACGTAGCTACCGACTGTTGAGCCACTGCCATGCGGAAAACATAGAATCTTGTCCTTTATGCATTGTCCGCAGAGATCGTGATTCTTCTCAATGATTTTGCCGTCTGCTGGGTCAACTCCTCCTAAGAAGCTTATTGGCTTGGTGGAAACGAGGGCCCTCGCTTTGCAGTGTCCTTCGACTATGGCTCGGCCCCTTAAGATTAGTGTCTGCATACATTTCCACTTTAGTAGGATATTTTCGCGGTCGAGGGGATTTCCCCCAGAATCTTCGATGAGGCTTGGCTGACTTTCTCCCGGTTCTGCTCGTCGCTGTAAACCCGGAGTATGTTGATGAAGCCTCTTAGTGTTTCGAAGATTTTTGAGATTTCGCTTAGGCGTTGCGGGACCTTGCCACCTGTTTGTGTCTTGTAGAAGACTGGAATTTCCATGGGCTCGAATAGAACAGTGTGATGATATGGTACGGATGGAACCGTTGGGACGTCGATAATTACGGTCTCGGTTTCGACCTTGGCTTTTTTGGCGATGTCCTCTTGCAGTTGCCTTCTGTGGGTTTCCTGACTGAAAAGGTTTGAAACCATCGTGTCCTTCTCATAAAAAGTTCTTTCGTAGGCACATTTGAGCAGTTTTCGTTTCTCAAGGTTCTTTATGATTGGTGCTGACTTCTTACATTGCTTCAGGCCTGTCCAGACCGTGTAGTCGTCCATGTTCATGTACTCTTCTGGAGTCTTAAAGCGTGTTAGTCCCAATTCATCGTTTGCTTTTTCCATTGCCATTGCAAGCATTATTTGGGCTGCCCTTCCAACGCGGTGGAAGTATATGCTTTTGAATGATTCTATTCTGGCTATGATGAGGGATTCAAGGGCTGAGAGCGCGCCTAGGTCTATGGCGAGGTTTTCCTTAAGCACGTCCAATGCATGGATGAGTCGGAAAATGTCTATGAATCCGTATTCGGCGCCAGTGTGGTGCGTGTCCCTTACGATGAAGTCTTGTTTGTCAACGTCAACGGCACTGCTTATGATTTGGTCTAGGAAGGCTTTCTTTGGCTTGTGAAGTTTGCCCGTCGCCAGCTTTCCAACTTCCGTAGGATCGTAACCATTATTCTTCAGGGTGTCCTTTAACTCGCTATTTCTTATTATCCATTGAGTTATGTCCTCGTGTGTCTTGTGGAGTTCTTTGTCGAGTAGATGTTCGAAAACGTGTGAGAAAGGTCCATGTCCAACGTCATGGAGCAGGCCAGCGATCTTGACGGTTTCGGCTTCATTCTCGTCTATGAGCCGTGAAATGTTGGGGTTTTCCGTGACTTTTCCCGCTAGATACATGACGCCGACCGAGTGTTCGAAGCGCGTGTGGTTTGCTCCGGGGTAAACGTATTCTGAGCCTGCTAGTTGGCGTAGCCTGCGCAGTCTTTGAACAGGGTAGGAGTCGATGATCTCCTTCTCCTGTTCAGTTATGTAGACGTAACCATGCACTGGGTCTTTTATTTCGCCCCAATAATCTTTGGGCATTTCAAGGTCTCCGGTTTTCGTTAAATAATTATTAATTCATGTTCGGTCTTATAATGGCTAGCGGCTTAAGCTTCGGAGATCGGGACGTGCGGAAGGGCTATTTCATTTGCATTGAAGGGTTGGATGGATGTGGAAAAACCACGCAGGCAAAGTTGCTGGCAAAAGAGTTGAAGAAGAGCTATGGTGCTGTTTATACGGCTGAGCCGAGTAACGGAAGAATAGGCAGGTTCATCAAGCAGTATTGTCTGCTTGCTGAGAAGCGTGGTTCAAGCATCGTTGAAGCCCTGCTTTTTGCAGCAGACCGTTTTGAGCACGTTGAGAACGTGGTTCTTCCTAAGGTCAACGAAGGAAAGCTTGTGGTCTCTGACCGTTATGTTTATTCATCTTTCGCTTACCAGGGTACCGCTGGATTGGATTTGAACTGGATTGAAATGATAAACAAGCATGCCGTCAAGCCTGATTTGGCAATTTTCATTGATGTGACGCCTGAGACTGTTGTGCAGAGGTTGAAGCCTCGGAGGTCCGTCATGGAAAACTTGGAGACTCAGAGAAAGGTGCGTGAGGCGTATATGCATTTTGTCGAGAAAGGGGAGCTTTTCAGGATTGATGGGAATGCTTCAAAGCAGAAAGTTGCTGCGGACACTCTGAAGGTCGTAATAGAGTTCCTGGAAAAAGTCTGCTAGTGAATCTCTTTCAGCAGTTTCTTCATGGATCCTTCATTCATCTTGTTGGCTATGAGGTTGATAACGTCCTCAGGAGACGTGTATCTTGGGCCTCTTTCGTGGAACGCGCGTACCTCGATCGTGTCTTCGTTGAATGTGAAGCGGAGCATGTAGTAGTCGAATCTTAGGCGTGTTTCCCTCGCATCTTGCGATTTATGGTACCGTGCGGCGCAGAAGAAGTCCATGGTTTGCAGTGGTTGTTTGCTTATCGTTTTCAGAAGCTTGGCTGTTTCTTCGCTGTCTAGATAGTTGAAGGTATCAGCTTCTGCTATCCCGAATTCGAAATTCACCATGCCTTGCGGGATTGAGGGGTCGCTTACGGCTTCTAGAGTGAGAGTTTCAGTGTTTAGTTTTTGAAGGGTTGCTGTGAGTTTTTGTTGAAGTTTCTTGTTCGAAGCCTGCGTAGTGAAATATGCAATTTTGTGGATGGTTGTAGGGAAATTTTCATACAAACCTAGCATAGCTGGTCTTCAGTCAAGCCTTTTTGGCTTTTCTTATTTTCTCGATGTTATCCAGCAAAGTGGAGAGTGCGGCGCCCAGCTTCTGCAGTCCTTCCATGTCTTTTGTGTTTTGCATCTTTTTCTGTATTTCCTGAACTCTGGCTAATAGCGTAGCTTCAACGCTTTCTAGGACCATTGAACTTGTCACTTGCGAGGCTTCTTCGCCTTGCTTCAAAACAATGACCTTCTTTTCGCATTTTCCGCACCAAAGGTCTCCGTTCTTCAATCTGAACAGCGGGGAAGAACATGCGGGGCACGCTAACTCGGTGAGCGTTGAGCCTTGGCGTAGTAAGTCTGCCATTCGTCTGATGTGCGATCCTTCTTTCTCTTTTTGCGACAAGTTTTAAAACCCCAAAGTAAATAGGTATGAGAGCTTATATAACAAGGTTACTTCGAGGAGCTTCTGGAGGATTAAATATGGTTAGGAAGAAGAAAATGGAGGAGTATGAAGAGCGGATTAAGCAGGCAATCGCCGTGCTTGGGCAGGTTGCTGAAGACACTACCACGCCGAGAAACATCAGAAGAGCGGCGAAGGACTCCATTACATCTCTGCAAGGAACCGAGGATACTGCGGCTGTTAGAGCTTCAAACGCGATTTCACTTTTGGATGAGATTTTGCAGGATCCGAATATGCCGCAGTACACAAGGGTGAAGCTGTGGAACGTGATGAGCGTCATAGAAGCGATTAAGGACTAGTTGCACGTTTGCAGTTTGAAGAAGGGTTGGCCTGAATGAAAGTTTTTTCTCACAAGGACGTTGAACCAAAAGACGCTGATGAGGGCGCGTCTAAGGTGAAAGTGCGGTGGCTTATTACCAAAGAAATGGGTGCTCCAAACTTCGCCATGAGACTTTTCGAAGTGGGGTCTTCGGGATGCAGTCCTTTTCACACTCACACTTGGGAACATGAAGTCTTCATCTTGGAGGGTGAAGGCGTCCTCGTGGGCGACGACAAAGAGAGAAAATTCAAGGCTGGAGACGTGGTTTTCGTGGCGCCAAATGAGAAGCATCAGTTCAAGAACAACGGTTCGAAAACTTTGAAGTTCCTGTGCCTTGTCCCTATCATGGACAAGTGATTTTTGTTGTTTTCCACGTTGAGTTGCTCGCTAAAAATATATGCTAGTTGTCGCATCATGTTTTGGGTCTTCAGGGGATAAACCCTTTGAAATATGATGTCATAATTGTGGGTGCTGGCCCCGCGGGGATATTCTCAGCTCTGGAGCTTACGGCGAAGAACCATTTGAAGGTTCTTATGCTGGACAGGGGGCAAGACATAAATGAGCGCAAGTGTCCGTCAAGCCGCGGATTCGAGTGTGTGCACTGTGATCCCTGTACAGTTTTGTCTGGGTGGGGAGGGGCGGGGGCCTTCAGTGATGGGAAGCTCACGTTGTCAACTGAGGTTGGAGGCTGGCTTAGTCAGTACGTCTCCACGAAAGATCTTCAAGAGCTTGTGAGCTACGCTGATGGCATGTACAGGAAGTTCGGCGCAACCGAGCGCACTTACGGGGGAGACGTTGAACGCATAGATGAGATTGAGCGGAAGGCATCGTTGGCTGGCTTGAAGCTTATTCGTCAGAAAATTCGTCATATGGGGACTGAATGGTGTGTTGAGACTCTTCGGAAAATGCGGGAGGAATTGAATGGCAAGATTGATTTCATGCCAAAGAAGGATGTGAAGGGTCTTATCGTGAAGAACCGCGCTATTGAAGGCGTGGAAACGGTTGACGGTGAGAAGTTTCTGGGAAAATACGTGATTGTGGCGCCTGGCAGAAGTGGAGCTGAGTGGCTTCAGATGGAAGCGCAGAGTTTGGGTCTGAAGACGCTGAATAACCCCGTTGACATCGGTATAAGGGTTGAAGTTCTGGCTTCCGTTATGGAGGAGTTGACGAGCGTCCTTTACGAGCCGAAACTCATTTACTATTCTCGATCCTTTGATGATGAAGTTCGGACTTTCTGCGTTGCGCCTTATGGGCAGGTCATAACGGAATCCTACGACGGTGTTTTGACCGTTAACGGTCAGAGTTACGCGGAAAGGAAGACTGAGAATACGAACTTTGCTATTCTCGTTAGAACGTCCTTCACTGAACCCTTCAAAGAGCCGATAGCTTACGGAAAGTACGTGGCTAGGCTTTCGAATCTTCTCAGCGGCGGGGTGATAATCCAGCGTCTAGGCGATTTGGAGTCAGGAAGAAGGTCAACGACTGAAAGGATTGACAGAAGCATAGTAATACCAACGTTGAAGAATGCCACTCCAGGCGACTTGAGTTTTGTTCTGCCATACCGTTACCTTGCAGACATCAGAGAGATGCTTCAAGCGTTGGACACGATTGCCCCTGGAATACATTC
>JBGPBD010000034.1:0-6277 GCA_041481045.1 Bathyarchaeia archaeon
TGGCCTTCGTTAACGCGGGCGCTCCGATGTCATATGATAGCGTTGCGGAAAAATCAGTGGTGTCTGGTGTGAAGACTGTTTTCAGTTTCTGCCTATACGCTCCGCTGTCAGAGACAATGGGCTCATGTCCTTTGTGATTGTCTTTCCTTTCTCAAGCAGGTTCATAACCTCATCCACATATTTGAAATACTCTTGATCCCTCAGATACTTCGAGCGAGGTCTTGGAATGCTGACTTTCACTTCTCCAATAATCTTCGCTGGCCGAGGTGACATTATTATGACTCTATCGGCCATGAATACTGCTTCCTCGACGTTATGGCTCACCATTATGAAGGCATTTGTTGGCAGACTTGGATTTCGCCAAATGTTAAGCACCAACTCCCGCAGAGTCTTCGCCGTAAGCTCATCGAGCGAAGAAAACGGTTCGTCCATGAGCAGAACTTCAGGCTTCAAAGCCAATGCCCTCGCAATCCCAACGCGCTGCTTCATGCCGCCTGAAAGATCATGAGGATACGTGTTCTCAAAACCTTCCAGCCCGACCATATGCAAATACTCTTCAGCGATGTGAAGGCGACTTTGCTTGACGATACCGAGAACCTCTAACGGTACTTCAACATTTTCTAACGCCGTCTTCCATGGCAGTAGACCGAAGAGCTGAAAGACCATGGCGATCTTCGGAGACGGCCCAATTATCGGCTGTCCGTTGAAAAGGATTCTTCCTGAATCAGATTTTTCCAGCCCTGCCATCATCCTCAGCAACGTGGACTTTCCACATCCAGATGGTCCCACTATGCACAGAAACTCATCTTTGCCAACTGAGAAGCTTACGTCGTTTAGAACCATAATCTTCTTTTTCTCTGACGTGAATGTTTTGGTTATGTTCTGTACTTCGATCACAGACATTTCTTACACCTCAACATGATACTTCTCAAATCTCCTCAGCAAACGACGCCAGATGAGCCCTTCCATCAAGAGAACGATCGCGGCGATTACTCCTAGCATGAAAATCAACACGACGGTGTTTCCAAATTCGTACCCTGCCTTGTCTAGCAATGACCCTATTCCGGGCACCGAAACAGACGGGATCGTGGGCTCCGTTGAAGGCAAGTATTCCGCAAAGATTATCGTGTTCCAACCCGTTCCCCAAGAGAGTATGCTGCCTGTCACTATGGCAGGCAGGATAGATGGGATAACTAGGTGAGTTATTCTTTTCAGTCCTTTAAACCCAAACAGCTGGCCGACCTCGTTAATTTCCGTTGGAATGTTCTTGACAGCACTGACAACATTCAGAAACATGTACCATATCATGTCGAGAACCAGCATTATTATGCATGTAAGCTCAAGAGCAATTCTCGGATTTCCGATCAACCCGCTCAGCCCCAAGGAAATAACGGGGAACAGAGCCAGAATGGGTACTCCTTGGCCAATGTCATACAAGGGATAGAAGATGGTTGCAAACCTCTTATGTTCGGCTGCCAAGACACCCATAGTGATCGCGGCCACAAGGGAGATTCCGTACGCTATTGAAAGACGTCCCATTGTGAAGAGGATCAACCATGGCAGACCGGTCAGTTCAGCCGCGGGAGGTTGACTGAAACCTTCGCTAATCATAGCTGCCGTAGGTAACTGGCCGAAAAATCTGTATAGAACGAGGAACACGGCTATGAGGGCCAGAACTGAGGCGATCACTTTCTCGATGCGGGAATACTTCCGTAGACGCTGAGAGGCTATTGAGAAAGACTTTGGCCAATGAAGCCTGCCGAAGTGCAACCAACTGCCTGCTCTGGCAACTCCAAGCTTCCCAACTCCAGAGAGATCCATTCTGAAAACTGGTTTGAAAGTGCCTGTGTTCGCACGTTCCATCAGTCTGCGCCACGTTAAGGCGTTGAAATACACAACGATGAAAGTAATGAACACAAGGAGAATTATAGCAAGGTTCATGTCTTTGAGGTCGTAAGCGGCCTTCGCAAGCAGATACCCCAATCCGCCTGCTGGGGGTGAAACAACGTTTCCTCGATATTGTATGTATTCTGCCGCAATCATGAAGAACCACCCATCGCACCATGCGAGGTTTGCTCCTGAAATCACGGCTGGAGTAATAGCTGGCAGAACGACATGCCTGATGTACCGCCATCCTGTCAAACCAAAGCTTTTCGAGGATTCAGTAACGTTTGTAGGTATTCCGCGGATGGCCCCCAGCACGCCGAAAAATATGGCCCAAGCCATCGATGTGAACAGCAGAATTATCACCGAGAGCTCGATTCCCAAAGGGCCAATAGCGAAAAGGAAGCCTATGACCATCGGGAAGTATCCCAGGATTGGGATGGACTGCAAGAGATCTATGAAAGGAGTGAGAACTAATGACGCTACTCTGTTTGTTGCCGCTAGTATTCCGAAGGAGACTCCCCATGCGACTGAGATAACCAGTGTAATCAGGATTCGTGAAATTGTGGCAAGCGTGTAGAGAGGAAGGTTTCTGATCTCTGGGTATGGAACGAAGGCTACGATTAGCCAAGTCATGACAGAAAGGGCAACCAGCCCTGCGATGAAGCTTACCAAGAACTTCCGCAACGCCATCCCCAGCTTAACCTCGAATACAGCAACATGAGCGACGCATTCGCCATTTAAGAATATTGTGCGCTTCTTCCAGCATGCCCTAAGCCATCGATGCAATCTTACTAGTGCTCTTGTCTAGGTCTTCTGCTGGTGACGTATTTTCCTACCTCTATCGACACAAACGTCGTAGCCATAAACCCCAGAGCCATTGCCCAGTGCGTAATTCCAGGATAAGTTACATCGAACAAGCCGTGAAGTTGAGAGGTATAGAGCACAGCTAATTGTGCAAAAAGTGAAGAAAGCACTGCTATCCACAAAAACTTATTCTTGAAAATGCCCACCTTGAAAACTGGGTACTTCAGCGAACGGCAACTGATGGCTACCGCAAGCTCAATCAAAACCACAGCAGCAAACAGTTGAGTGCGCGCTTCGATCAAGTTCTGCCCGCTCAACCAAGGCTGATAGTAGAAGTATCCACCTAGAAGAAGAGCAGTTGTTATGATCGGGCTTAGCGTCAAATATGCCTTAACTTCGCGTGAGAAAACACTCTCTTCGGGGTCTCTGGGTTTGTTTTTCATTAGATCCGGATCGCCTGGGTCTATACCTAACGCTACTGCAGGCAAACCATCTGTGACAAGATTTACCCAAAGAATTTGGATTGTCGTAAGCGCTACGGCAGAACTTGGTTCAGGGTTGATGAGCATTACAAGAGAGAGCACAAGAATTTCCATGATGTTGCATTGCAGAAGATATGTCAGGTATTTCTTAATGTTGCCATAAATCTCGCGTCCCTCTCTGACGGCCTTGACAATCGTTGCGAAGTTGTCATCCGCCAGAATCATGTCAGAAGCTTCCTTTGCAACTTCTGTTCCGGTGATTCCCATCGCTACTCCTATGTCAGCAGCTTTGAGTGCCGGTGCATCGTTGACTCCGTCGCCAGTCATTGCAACGATCTGCCCTTTAGCTTTCCAGGCCTTAACAATCCTCATCTTATGCTCAGGCGAAACTCTCGCGTAGATTGCAATGTTCTCGACCCTTTCGGCCAGTTCCTCAGCGCTCATCTTGTCGAGCTCTCCGCCTGTAAGCACGCGCGCGGTCTCCGCTTCCTCTTCCTTTATCAGATTCAACGCCTTTGCAACTGCTACCGCGGTCAGCTTATGGTCCCCAGTAATCATGACAACTCTGATTCCTGCCTTTGCACATGAATCAATTGCATCTTTTACCTCTTCACGAGGAGGATCAATCATCCCCATCACGCCGACGAAGACAAAATCTTTCTCAATTTCCTCATCAAACGAGTGTGTGGTATCCGGCAGGTCTCTGTAGGCAAAACCCAGGTTTCTTAGGGCTTGAGTTGCCATTTCTTCTGTGGTTTCAAAAAGCCTATCGTGGTCTTCAACGGTCAGTCTTTGCACCTTTCCGTCGCTGAGAATTTTACTGCAATGCTGCAAAACCATCTCTGGGGCTCCTTTCATATAGGCCACTTTGTGCTTTTTAGACCTTTCATGAATGGTCGTCATGCGTTTTCTTTCAGAAGAGAACGGAATTTCGGCAATGCGTGGTTCTTCTTTTTCAAGTTCTTCCTTTCGCAAACCAGCTTTTTCTGCGGCTACTATCAGTGCTCCCTCGGTTGAGTCACCTTTTATTACCCATTTCTCTTCTTCCTTCACTAGTCTAGCGTCGTTACATAAGGTCGCGATTTTGAGCAGTTTTTGCAGGCTTGCTTCATCGGCTGGATTCAATATCCTTTCCCCGAGAAGGAATTCTCCTCTGGGCTCGTAACCTACACCTGTGACCCTCAATGATTTCTCATCGACGTATATGCCTTGTACGGTCATCTCGCCCTTTGTCATTGTCCCCGTTTTGTCGGAGCAGATGACGCTTGTACATCCAAGAGTCTCAACTGCAGGAAGCTTTCTGACGATTGAGTGTTGCTTCGCCATCCGATGCATGCCCACCGCGAGTGCCCCTGTTACAACCGCGGGTAATGCTTCTGGAACCGCCGCTACCGCCAGGCTTACTCCCCAAAGAATCATCTCAAGAGCTGCATGCTGCCTTATTATGCCCAATACCGCCACTACGGCACAAACACTTACGGACATGATCCCAAGCCATTTCCCAACGTTTGCCATCCTCTTTTCAAGCGGCGTCTTTTCCTCTTCTGTCACTTGAACAATTTGGGCAATTCTTCCGAATTCGGTGTTCATGCCTGTCGATGCGACTAAGGCTTTGCCACGCCCATAGGCGACGGTTGTGCCGGCAAAAACGGTGTTGACTCTTTCAGAAACAGGTGTCTCTTCCGATAAGGGCTCGATATCCTTCCTCACGGGTGCAGATTCACCGGTCAAAGGGGCCTCATCCGTTTTGAGGTTCATGACCTCGATAAGCCTGGCATCTGCTGAAACCTTATCTCCAGTGTATAGTAGGAGAATGTCACCTGGGACAACATCCGCGGTTCTTATCTTGATTTCTCTTCCGTCCCGCAAAACTTGGGCTGTTGGGGCAGTCATCTTCTTTAATGCTTCTAAGGCCTTTTCCGCTCGATATTCTTGCGCAAAGCCCAGAACCGCGACCGCTACTACGATGGCAATTATGACTGCTGCATCGTAAGGTTCGCCCACTGCGAACGACAACGCAGTCGCAATCAGTAGTATCAAGACCAGTATATTTTTGAACTGCTCAAGAAGAAGCCTTAACGGAGACTTCTTTTTTCCCTCTCTTAGCTCGTTAGAACCGTACTTGAGAAGACGTTTCATTGCTTCTTCTTGGCTTAAACCGCTCAACTTTGCGTTTAGAGCATTCAATGACTCGTCAGTCCGCATCGCATGTAATGGTTTGGACACATTATCCACCAACATCGGAGGCGCAGGGAAGCTATTCCTTTTTGCCATTCCTACTTATTCCTTGCTGTTTAATACTGTGGTGAAATCTGCCGCGCGTCAAAGATTAGGATTTGCGAGTTGCAGATTTCCTAAAAAAAAGAGCGCTTTTTCTCCTCGCGCTTCTGGAGTACGTTTTGCAGAATCTCTAGCTCATAAACTGGGAAAATGGCGCGGACAATTGAAATAGGCCTTGATACAATCAACATTAGACTAATACTGGGAACGTGACTGTTAGATTGAAGTCAGCTAGACTCTCGAAGGGTGGAGCAGTTGCGGAAAGATCTTTTGTTGTTCTAGTGTTAGTAGGTATAGCTGAAGTGTTCATTGGAACATTCTCTTTGAGTCTTGCCCTAGTCGCCGATGGTGTCCAATCATTTGCCGATGCTATTGTTTCGTTGATCGTTTGGATTGGTTTACGTTTGTCAGGCAAAGCACCTGATGGCAAATTCCATTTTGGCTACTACAGGGTTGAAAATTTCAGCAGTATAATCGCCGCTTTCGTCTTGACTATTTCGGGTGGACTGATCCTTTATGAGTCTTATCAGGAGTTGCTGTACCCTAGAGAGATAATCAATGCAGAGATAGCTATGGTAACTGCATTACTAGCAACCGCTATTGCTGGAGGAATACTATTCTTCAAAGCTCGTGCCGCGAGAAGGTATGCTTCCTTGGCGCTTAAAGCAGATGCATTCAACTCGACCAAAGACGTGCTCACATCTGCAACGGCTTTTGCCGGTATAGCCTTGAGCAAATACCTGAACATCAGAACAACAGATTCCATTGCTGGAATAATAATAGCCTTCTTCGTTTTCACGGTTGCATATTCAGTCATAAAAGAA
>JBGPBD010000035.1:0-6270 GCA_041481045.1 Bathyarchaeia archaeon
CCTATTCCGAGTTGATCCGCAATAACCTTGACGGCCGAAATTGTGTCCCAGTTCCGCTTGATCAAGACGCACAGCAGGAAACGATCTTTTGTGGAAGAGGAGCCCAGCGGGCCTATTCCAGCAGATCGGTTTACACGTGCTGCGGAACCGTCAACCAACAGTTCTTCAACAGCAAAATCTTCGACAGAACGCCTGATCACTCCACCGATTCCCAAAGAACGTGTGGCATATACTTCTATGCCCATCTGTTTCTCCAATCTGGGAACAAGCAAAAGCCTTCCGTCCATCTACAGGAGAGGAAGCCCACCAGTCAGCTTATCCACTTTTTCCGAAGGTGCAGGCCCAATTCCCAAACATGTTATCGTGTTAGGAGGTATCTCCGTAAGACCTCTGTCAACAATCAGGGCACAGGGCAATTCTAGCTCTTTTGCCTGTCTTTCCAACTGCAATAACTCTTTTTCTGTTTTGACTTTGACAGCTATTTTCCGCTGTCCTTCACCGATCCAGCTCTCCCACCATTTTCTGCGATGTATGCGGGCTTCTTCAGCCGCAGAGACAGCAGCATGTCCAGCCTGAACGGCAGTCTTGCCTTTGCTTAGCTTCAAATCAGAGTGAAAGGCGATTACTTGCTTGTAGAGGAAATCGCTCATGGTTTTCCCAGCCGTTTTTACTAGTTTGTTCTTCGGGAGTTCTTAAGGATTCGCAGTTAGATAAAGGAAGAAAAGGTAGCCAAGGAGAGACAGCGTTCTTGGACTTCCTAAGATGTGCAGAAGAGATTTGCCCTGGAAATCTATGTCTTTCACGTTGAGAAGAGTTTTGTCTAGCCCTAGAGTCGTGCATAAACTGATAAGTTCGCCAATTTTACGGTCAGACATGGCATCGAGCATCCTTCTCGTTCTAAGCATGATGTTCATGTCAAACCCTAAGACCTGCTTGCACCGCTTCTGATACAGACTTAAGAAACTGGCCGAAGAGTCGTCGCCTCGCAAGGATTCAACGCCTACTTGAGCTGCAATTTCCGCACAGGTCATTCCGAGGATCACCCCGCCACCTGTTGTAGGCTTCACATGCGAGGCTGCGTCACCTACAACCAGAAAACCATTTGAATAAGCTGCCTGAATGGGACCGCCCAGCGTTACAGGGTGAAACGCGATCTGTACTATCTTTGCCATCCGCAACTTGTCAGAAGCTGCACGATGCTTAAACATAAACCTCTGCAAAAGCTCCTTCGGATTCCCACTCTTCGCCGCTAACCCAATCTTCGCGTTTCCGTTCCCCTTCGGCATCAGCCAAGCATAAAAACCAGGAGCGTACTCCTTTCCCAAGAACACCTCCACTATGTCTGGATCGACATTCCTAACGCCTTCAACCTCGGCTTCGACGGCATTAAGAAGGGCACACCGATCAAGCGTTCGTAGACCGAGTTGCTTTACAAGTCTCGATGACACACCCTCTGCGTCAACGACGATTTTGGCCGGAACGCTCTCTGTGCCACCTTTCTTGCGGACAACTACACCTTTCACGAATTTGTCTTTGATCAGCAACGACCCCACCCGTGATTCCAGCTCGTAGGTCGCTCCAGCGGCCGTCGCCATTTCTGCTATATACGTATCAAAAAGGGCGCGATTAACTGAACAAGTTACTGGTGACGAGAAACGAACCGAAAACGTGCCTCCGCCTGGCGAATGGAATGTGGCTCCACGAAAAGTGCTTTCAATGATCTTTGCCGGAAGCGGAAACAGCCTCAGCCGGTTTAATCCGCTAATGCTCACGTGGCCTGCACAATGAGACGGGAGACCGATTTGTCCATGCTCCTCGAAAACTGTCACGTCTGCTCCATGCTTCGCCAAATGCATCGCGGAGACTGAGCCGCATGGGCCTCCTCCGACAACTATTACGTCTGGAACGCCTTTCATTCAATGCACGCTTGTAATCTGAGAAGTGTCCAAGGCTTAGCCTACTATTTCAACTCGCCTTTTTCCGCGAGCCATTGAGCTCGTGCGAATTTTGCCGCTGATTTCCAGCCGCATCAACAACTCGTTGAAATCCTTGAAGCCTAAGTCTTCAAACTGCTCGTTTAACGCGTCAAATAAGTCCGTGTCTGTCATGGCTCCCTTTTTGGCTAGGACTTCCAGCAAGACAAGGTATGCTGGATGCGTCTTCCAAGTCCTCATAGGCACAGCGTGATTCTCCTAAGCAATCGGCGTCGATGGCTTCTGCACCTGACGAACCTGCTGCATGAAACCCTTGTACCATTTTTCCATGTCAGATGAGACTGAAGGGCCAGTTCTCTTCAAAGCTTCATCAAAATTCTTCATTGCAACTTCTGTAGCGTTCACGTCCTTTCTCAAGGCGTGCATGGCTGTTTCTCTACAGAGTGCTTCGATGTCAGCGCCTGTGTAATTCTTTGTTACGGCAGCCAGCTGCACGAGATTCACGTCCTTTGCCATTGGCATGCCCTTAGTGTAGATTTTGAATATTTGCAGTCTGCTCTTCTCATCAGGCTCAGGCGTGTATATCAGCCTGTCAAATCTTCCAGGACGAAGCACCGCAGGATCCACCATGTCCGGCCTGTTTGTAGCAGCTATCACAACAATGTCTTCTAACGTTATGAGGCCGTCCATTTCAGTTAGAAGTTGGCTGATGACACGTTCTGTTACGCCACTATCTGAAAAACCTAGACCCCTACGGGGGGAAAGCGAATCTATTTCATCAAAGAATATCACTGCGGGCGCCGCCATTCGAGCCTTTCTAAAGACTTCCCTTATGGCTTTCTCTGATTCGCCAACCCATTTTGAGAAAACTTCAGGTCCCTTAATGGTTATGAAGTTCGCCTCGCTTTCTGTCGCAACCGCTCTGGCTAGGAGGGTCTTGCCACAGCCTGGAGGCCCATAAATCAAGATTCCCTTTGGCGGCTTTATTCCTAGTCTCGTGAATATTTCAGGATTCTTGAGCGGCCATTCAACTGCTTCTTTGAGTTCCTGCTTGACCTCCTCAAGTCCTCCAATGTCGTCCCAGTGGATCGTTGGAACTTCAATGTACACTTCACGCATGGCCGTCGGCGTTATCTCTTTGTAAGCATTGGCGAAATCATCCATGGTGACCTGCATTTTCTCCAACACACTTGGCGGTACGCGTTCCTCTTCAAGGTTCATTTGAGGCAAATAACGACGCAGAGCTTTCATCGCTGTCTCTCGACCTAAAGCTGATAGGTCTGCACCCGTGTAGCCGTGAGTCATCTCAGAAAGCTTCTTCAGGTCAACGTCCTCTGCGAGCGGCATTCCCCGCGTGTGAATCTGAATAATCTCGTATCTTCCCTTCTTATCTGAAACGCCTATCTCAATTTCCCGGTCAAATCTGCCAGGTCTGCGCAGAGCAGGGTCAAGGGCACCCGGCCGATTTGTAGCCCCGATGACTATGACGTTTCCCCGCCCAGACAGGCCGTCCATCAACGCGAGCAATTGCGCAACAACTCGCCTTTCCACCTCTCCTGTGACCTCTTCCCGTTTGGGCGCAATCGCATCGAGTTCATCAATGAATATTATGCTCGGCGCATTCTGTTGAGCTTGCTGAAAGATTTCTCTGAGCCTCGCTTCGGATTCCCCGTAGAACTTGCTCATGATTTCCGGCCCGTTTATCGAGAAGAAGTTCGCCTCAGACTCATTGGCAACTGCCCTAGCCAGCAGAGTCTTGCCGCACCCTGGCGGCCCGTGAAGCAGTACCCCTTTCGGAGGATCTATCCCAAGCCTCTGGAACAGTTCAGGATGCCTAAGCGGAAGCTCAACCATTTCCCTTACTCTTTGAATCTCCTCATGCAGACCGCCGACATCCTCGTAGGTCGTGCGAGGCAAGCCTTTTCCTTCTGGAGCAGGTTCATTTAGAATCGTGAGTTTTGTCTCCGCCGTGATTTTTATTATGCCATGAGGACGCGTTTTCGTTACCGTAAACGGGATAGAGTGCCCCAGCATCATGACGAGGGTTGTGTCGCCTTCAACGAGAGTTCTTTCCATCAGACGATTCTTAACGAAATTCGTGAAATCCTCGTCTACGTTAAGTCTCATATCCACAGGTGCCAACGTGAGAGTCAACGCGTTCTTAACCTTAGCCGGTTTCACAAGGACATACTCATTTATTGCCACTCCAGCGTTCTTACGTGAGAAACCATCTATGCGAAGTATGTCCCGGTTCTGATCCTCACTGTAGGCAGGCCACGCTATGGCAGAAGTTGTTCTCTTCCCGCATATCTCTATAACATCGCCCGCGGATATACCAAGTTTCTGCATTGTTCTCTGATCAATACGGGCTATGCCTCTGCCTACATCCCTCTGTCGTGCGTCTCCAACACGTAATTGCACTTCACTCAAACAGAACCCTTCTAACGACCATTCGCATGAAGCACTTCGAGATTAACTTTCTGTCTCATATAAATGTTTAAGCTGGCTTTGAGGCTATCTGCTTGTCCTCCGCACCATGAGCGTCTGCAACTGGCTTATTTCGCTTATTCCTTCCAGCTTCTTTTCGAACTCTTCAAGCACCCCAGTTTTGTCTTCCGGAAACTTGACCTGAACTAGCAAAACCTTCAAGCCATAGGCTATTGGCTCCTCGCCATATCCCTCAACAGAAGCGAACTCTGGCATATTGGCCTCAATCTTCTTCTTCAAATCGTCAAAGGTGATTATGACGTCTGTTGGAAAAACCTTGTAAGTAATTATGACACTACCCATCTTCAATCCTCCATCTTCATTCTATGGTCCTATGAACCCGCATCTCGGGCACTTATAGGGGCGACCGAATTTTCTACACTTGCCGCAACGCTTTATCTGAATTTCCCCGCAGTTGGGACATAGAAACTTTGTGGCAGCCACAGCTGGCGGAATTGGCTTCCCGCAGCTCGTGCATGAAACCAGAATCAAAGTTGCTGCCGTTCTTTCAGTCATCATGGTCATCCCGGTAGTGCATTCTGTAATTGTAGGACTTCCTTATATCTTATATGTTTGTAACCTGCCGAGCGAAATGGGATGAGAAGAATGACACATTTTGCGCGAAGAAGAACCATGCTTCTGGTTCCAAGTTCGCAAGTTTATTATTCGAGTTCCATGCCAATAAATGATGGGACCATTTTTGGGCGTGAACCTTCGGAATCTTGTTCCGAAAACCGCTGTTAGACTCGAGGATTTGGGTGGGAAGTCAATAGCCATCGACGCCTACAATGCGCTTTATCAGTTTTTGGCCATAATCAGGCAACCAGACGGGACACCACTAAAGGATACGGGGGGAAGAGTGACAAGCCACCTGAGTGGCCTGCTTTACAGGACAAGCAATCTCGTGGAAATGGGCATCAAACCGATTTATGTTTTTGACGGGATGCCGCCTGCGCTTAAGGAAGTGGAAATCAAAAGACGCGCGAAGGTAAAGGAAGAGGCCGCAGTGAGATATGATAGAGCCCTGAAAGAAGGAAAAATGGAAGAGGCACGCATGTATGCGCAAGCAACATCGCGCCTGAAGGATTACATGGCTGAGGACAGCAAGAAGCTTCTAGACCTGATGGGCATCCCGTGGGTCCAGGCACCCAGCGAAGGCGAAGCCCAAGCTGCACACATGACAAAGCGTGGCCACGCCGACTACTGCGCAAGCCAAGACTACGACAGCCTGCTATTCGGCGCTCCGAAACTCATAAGAAACGTAACGATCTCTGGCAGAAGAAGACTGCCAAGCAAGAATGTTTTCGTCGAGGTCATACCTGAAATAGTTGAGCTTGAAATAGCTTTGAAACAGTGCGGAATAACATACGAGCAGCTGGTTGACGTAGGTATCCTAATTGGAACAGACTTCAATCCTGACGGCATAGAGGGTTTAGGACCGAAAACTGCCTTAAAACTGATAAAGGAGCATGGCACACTTGAGAATGCGCTGCCATTCGTGAAAAATGCCCAGTTTCCCGCTGAACCGCAAAGAATCAGGGAGATATTCCTAAAACCGGCAATTACAGACAATTACAGGATAGAATGGAAGGAACCTGACGTTGAGGGTATCGTAAGCTTCATCGTAGGAGAAAAGGACTTCTCAGAGGACCGCGTGAGAAAGACTTTGAATAAAATGCAAGCAGGAACCAAGAAGCTCAAGGGGAAGACCACACTGGAACATTGGTTCTGCTAATTCCCACTTTTCATGGAAATCTTTAACTTCTATCTCAGCATAGTACACTGCTTTATGATGGTGACAGCATTTGGAACAAAACCAGATCTCCTTACCAGTTGACGAATTGCCTAC
>JBGPBD010000036.1:0-6194 GCA_041481045.1 Bathyarchaeia archaeon
CTCATACAAGTGACACCATACAACAACATGCTCGAGTTCCTGAGGAACCATTTTCATAGAGTTGGAGAAATCACTGCACAGAAGTTTCTAGAATTCAGCCAGCTAAGCCCGTCCAAGAATCCGAGGAAGCTATCTCACGAAGAGATCGTTAGGTTAATGCACATGCTCAAGAAGTTCAAGGATTTCTTGCCGCCTGACGCAAGCTGTCTTTCGCCACTGGGCGAGGACTTGTTGAAGACTGGAATCCAGAAGGAGTTAAATCCAGAGTTTATTGCCGTTCATCAACGCAAACCCGCAACCTATGCTGGTCACCCATTCATCATCGAAGTGGGAATCGCCTACGGCGGCGAAGTGCCCAGGAGAGGAAGCTTTCTGATGTACCGGTTTGCCAACAGAATCCCATTATTGTATGATGAGGCAAGCGATGTTTCTGTCAGAGTGATAACCGCCATGAATTGGCGAAGGTACCATGTGTCGCCCGACATGCCGATGGCTATACTTGTGCACATTTGCAGCACGAAGGTTCCATACAAAACTGTGGGTAAGGAATTTATCGCTGACAGGGTTGAGGTCAGGAGAGAAATAGCGAATGGACTGCGAGAAGTAGCTCGTCAGATCCAGCTTTTCTTGTCCAGAAGGGAGCACGTGGACAGAGACCGGAAGAGGCTTGGGGTTTTCAGCAAGTACCTACCGAAGATAGCCCAGTTCTCAGCCAAGCTTGCGGGGAAAGAAAAGGAACCAGATATCGAAAAACTTCTAACGAGTGTGAAGAAATATGGAGCAGAAGAGGAAGAAGAGTAAAAGCAACATCATAGAAAGGAGGAAGGAAGTCCTAGCAGAGCTAGGAAACTTTGGAGTCAACATATATGATCAGATCAACGAGGGGCGTTTTCCATCAATTGACATGCCCAGTCGCTCAACCGAAAACATTGCCTATGACAAGCAACTTAGGCAGTTCATCCTAGGCGACAGGAAAGTCCGAAGAAGCGCTCGCAACATTCGTCATCTCAAACCATTCACGCAACTTGTCTGGGCAGCGTTCTTCTCCAATGAATTGTCTTCACAGCGCAAAACATCAACTCTTAGAGACGTTTACTATTCTGCCCAAGCTTACGAGATGACCTTCAAAGACCAGCAAGAATCGAACAACATCATAACTGACTTGGAAACAGTTCTAGGCCTTTCAAGAGAAGATTTCAACATATTCCCGGAAGAACGCTCAGCCGTATTCGGCGACCTAACGATAGAATACACGGTGCCAGGCTATGAAGGAAAAACGCTAAACTTAGACTCGCACCCAGACGGCGTCCTGATTGGGCCAGCTTTAACCTCATCCGAATTTGTGAAGACGACAGCAGACAAAGTCATAGCCATAGAGAAAGGCGGCCTATTCACACGATTCATAGAAGAAAACGTTCACAAAAAACACAATGCTCTGCTCGTTCTGACAGCTGGGCAGGCGCCGAGAGCCACTCGACACTTCATCCGGCGGCTGAACAGTGAGCTGAAGCTTCCAGTCTACATTTTCACAGACGGTGACCCGTGGGGAATGCACATTGCAATGGTGATAATCTCAGGCTCTGCAAACGCCGCTCACCTGAGGGAGTTAAACACTCCTGATGCAAAATGGAGCGGAGTATGGGCAACAGACATCGTAGACTACAAGTTGCCCACAGTTCCCCTGGATGAGGTGGACATGAAAAGGCTTAACGAGCTTCAAAGAGACCCACGATATATAGGTCCCTTGTGGCGAAGAGAAATCAAAACCTTCATGAAAATAAAACGAAAGGCAGAACAAGAGGCCTTCAGCCGATATGGTTTAACCTACATCGTGGATGAATATTTGCCAACCAAACTCGAAGAAACCAAATGAGTATAAGGGAAATTTAAAATAACCCTTTGGTGTCTAGTAAAGGCAAGCTTGCATGGAAAGGTTCTGCATGAGTGAAGAGGGAGGTTTCGGGATAGCACTTGCTGAAAGGTTCTTCGGCTTGTTACTCGTTATCGTGGGCGCAATTACGTTGTATTATGCACTTACTAGCATGGATACACTTGGAAGCTTCGTTGTACTCTTCGGATTACTGGATGTCGTGCTGATAGTGATAGGACTAGTCTTAATAACGGCAAAAACAGAGTAGAATTCCAAAGTCTTGACAAGTCCCTCTTCTGTCGCGAGCAATCACGTTTGGGAATGAGTGATTGTGCTAGGCATGATTTTTCCTGTTTTTCACTTGTCGAACTACTCAGCCATTTGACTAGCTATTCTCTTCTTTCCACGACTATTCTGCATTTGGTGGCTAGTGCGGCTATTACACCTAGAGCTGCAAGCCATGGAACAAGAACGGCGCCTATGACTCCTACTGATGCAGGTATCTCCATGAGAACTTTGCCACTGTCGTCCTTGACTATCACTCTAGTCACGTTGCCCTCGTGGATTAGCTGCTTAACTCTTTCAACAAGGTCGTCGGCATTGACCGAAAACTCTTCAGTCACAACCTTAGTCACCTTAGCACCGCAGACTGAGCAAAACTTGTCATCATCTTTCAGTTCCGCCCCACACTTAGTGCAGTAGGCCAAGTTTTTCACCACTCTAGGCAAATTCCGGCTCAAGGTAAGAAGCTTTCGGCAGCAAAATGCTGTGTGCTTATTAGGTAGTAGATTATTAACTGCCAAATGCGACGTAAAATAACTAGCTAGTGCAACCGTGCCAAAGGAGAATGCTGAAAATGCCTATTCGGCAACCGATCGTATGTGTTCTCGGTCATGTGGACACTGGCAAGACTTCCTTGCTCGACAAGATACGTAAGACAAGCGTTCAGGCTCGCGAAAGCGGAGGCATAACGCAGCATATTGGCGCAAGCTTTTTTCCAGTTGACACTTTGAAACAGTTGGTTGGTTCTGCCCTTTCCAGGGTTAAGGCTGAAATTGAGATTCCAGGACTGCTCATCATCGACACGCCAGGTCATGAGGTCTTCACAAATCTTCGGAAGAGAGGCGGCAGCGTGGCTGACATTGCAATTGTCGTAATTGACGTTTTAAGAGGTTTTGAAGCTCAAACCTACGAGTCGATAGAGATCCTGAAAGCGCGCAAAACGCCCTTCTTAGTGGCTGCCAATAAGATTGACCGCGTACCAGGATGGAATACTTATCCAGATACACCGTTCCTGAAATCTTACCAGCTGCAAGACCCATACGTCCAACAGGACTTGGACTCGAGAATCTACGACATCATCGGAACCTTTTCTCGCCAAAAACTCAACGCAGATCGCTTCGACAACATAAGAGACTTTACAAAGACGATAGCCGTAGTGCCCACAAGCGCAAAAACAGGCGAAGGCATCACCGAACTGCTGATGGTTCTTGTGGGCTTAGCACAGCAGTTTTTGAAAAAACGGTTGCAAACCACTGAAGGACCTGCGAAGGGCACGGTTCTCGAAGTTAAAGAGGAACCAGGCTTGGGGCTAACGCTGAACACCATCATTTACGACGGTGTTCTGCAGAAGGACGACCTAATCGTTGTGGGAGGCAAGGAGAAGCCCATTACAACCTGCATACGGGCAATTCTGGTTCCTAAGCCACTGGACGAAATCAGGGATCCGAGGGACAAGTTCTCTTCCGTGAAGTCCATTGCGGCAGCAGCCGGCATCAAAATCGTTGCCCCAGACTTGGAAGGAGCAGTGGCTGGAGCACCGTTGTACGCTGTTCCAAAAGGAGAAGAACCGAAAAAGTATGAGAAGCTTATTACCGAAGAAATCGGAAGAATCAGAATCAAAACAGATACCAATGGCATCATTCTGAAGACCGATACATTAGGCTCTTTAGAGGCTATCGCAACAATCCTGAAACAGAACAGTGTTCCAATCAGGCTTGCAGACGTCGGAGATATTTCAAAAAGAGACGTTGTAGAAGCCTCAGTTGTGAAAGACCACGACCCACTCTACGGGGCAATCCTGGCCTTTGGCGTCAAGATCTTGCCTGACGCTGAATCAGAAGCCTCAGCCAAGGGCATACAGATTTTCCGCGAGAAAATAATCTACCATGTAATAGAGAACTATCTGGCATGGTCCAAAAAACAACACGAAACAGAAACCGAACAGAAACTTGAAACTATCGTCAGACCAGCCAAAATCCAAGTATTGCCAGGATATGTTTTCCGAAGGGCAAAACCTGCAATTTTCGGCGTGGAGATACTGTCTGGAAAGATAAAGCCGAAGGTTTCGTTGATGCGAGCTGAAGACGGCGAAGATGTCGGCGAAATACAGCAGATCCAAGAAAAGGGAGAAGCCCTGCCTGAAGCAGAAAAGGGCATGCAGGTAGCTGTGTCTATGGAAAAACCCATAGTGGGTAGACATATTTTCGAGAAAGACATTTTGTACGTAAAAGTGCCGGAGCAGCACGCAAAAGCATTACTCACCACTTTTCTGGACCAGATAGCCCTAGATGAACAAGAGACACTGAAAGAGTACGTTGACACGATGAGAAAAAAGATGCCCTTCTGGGCAACCTAAAGTATGCGAAAAAGGCTAGAGAGGGCTTGGATTGGACAAAACCATAGAGACCTTTGATCTGACCCGACGGTTCAGCGAACTTGTCGCAGTCGACAAGCTGAACATGTACGTGGAACATGGCGAAGTTTTCGGACTACTTGGACCTAACGGCGCAGGAAAGACAACTACAATTTCCATGCTGTGTACGATTCTGAAACCGTCTTCTGGAACCGCGAAGGTCAACGGTTTCGACGTTGTCAAACAGGCCACTCACGTGCGAAAATCTATAGGCATAGTGTTTCAAGACCCAAGCATAGATGACAGGCTAACAGGCCGAGAGAATCTCTACATGCACGCTAACCTTTACGGCGTAGCAGTGAGTCAACAGAAGACGCGCATTGAATGAGTCCTGAAGCTTGTTGAGCTTGAAGGCAGAGGCGATGACATTCTGCGCACATATTCTAGTGGAATGAGGCGGAGGCTGGAAATCGCACGTGGATTGATCCATTACCCCAAAGTCTTATTTCTAGACGAGCCGACGATAGGTCTTGATCCTCAAACGAGAGAACACATTTGGGCATACATCAAAGAGTTGAAGGAAACACATGACGTAACAATCGTCCTTACCACGCGCTACATGGAAGAGCTGATAGGCTCTCAGACCGCGTAGCCATAATTGATTATGGTAAGATCGTTGCTTCAGACACGCCTTCAAAATTGAAGGGAACGCTGGAGGGCGATGTGATAACAGTCAAGACTAAGGATGCGCAGAAGCTCTCCTCTCTATTAGCGAAAATGGTGGACATCCGCGGCGCGCACATCGTGGAAGACGGTGTTGAGATCACAGTCCGAGACGGAAGAACAATGCTTCCTAAAATAGTCGATTTAGCCACCATGAACAAAGTCGAAGTTGAGTCAGTGTCTCTCCGTGAGCCAACTCTGGAAGACGTTTTCATGCATTACACCGGCAGAGCGATCCGTGCAGAGGGCAGCAATGAACTTCGAGGATTATCAGCCATCAGAAGGAGAGCCATCAAATGACCGAGATAAGAGGCATCTACACTCTGTGGCTCCGTGAAGTCAAACGTTATCTGAGAGACAGAGTAAGAATAGTGAGCAGTTTCGTCCAGCCCCTGCTGTGGCTTCTGATCTTCGGCAGCGGAATGCATTTCTCTAGCAACGTGGGCAACCTGAATTACACGCAGTACATTTTCCCAGGAATAATCGGACAGACGCTCCTTTTCACTTCAATGTTCATGGGCATATCGGTCATATGGGACCGAGAGTTCGGCTTTCTAAAAGAGATACTTGTCGCACCCGTCTCTCGAGTCTCAATCTTCCTCGGCAAAATGTTAGGCGGTAGCACCGACGCCCTGATTCAAGGGATAATTGTCTTCCTGCTTGGCTTGCTGCTGGGAATACGATTGGATCCTCTTATCTTCTTTGCAGTGCTGCCGGTTATGATATTGACTACTTTTGGATTGGTAAGCATAGGCTTGATCATAGGGAGTTTCATTGAAAACTTGGAAAGCTATGGTGTCGTCCAAAGCTTCGTGAATCTTCCACTGTTCTTTCTGAGCGGAGCACTTTTCCCGGTTCAAGGGACAGGCGTCCCAAACTGGCTGCAAACCATTTCAAACTTCAACCCACTCACCTATTGCGTTGACTCCATGAGATCAATAGTCTGGGGCGGAGCTTGGCGGCCGC